>JAEVZU010000055.1 GCA_023392075.1 Bacillota bacterium
TTTGAAGATTTTGAAATAAAAGAATCCTTTGACCTGCTTCCGGGTATGAAAAGATAATTATTAAGGAGAGTAAACAATGAACAATCTCAGTGCTTTTTTAAAACAGAATGCTTTGGAAAATGAAAACGTCAAATTTGTTGCGTCAAAAAGATTTGCAGATGAATCGGGAATACCCGTCGAGTGGGAAATCTGCGGCATTACCTCAGAAGAGGATGAGGCCATAAGAAAGGCATGCACGCGAAAGGTGCAGGTTCCGGGGAAAAAAGGCCAGTTTACCCCTGAAACCGACTATAATGCATATCTCGGCAAGCTTGCTGCCAGATGTACCGTTTACCCCAATTTAAACAATGCCGAGCTTCAGAACAGTTACGGCTGCATGGGAGCCGATTCACTGCTGAAAACCATGCTCAAACCCGGCGAATATGCCGATTATCTTGCAAAGATCCAGGAAGTGAACGGCTTTGACGTAACAATGGAAGAGCTGGTGGATGAAGCAAAAAACTGATAAATGAAGGTGATAGTGATTCTAATATCGCTTACTATTGCCTTCATAAATTTCATTTGATGCCGGGTCAGTTTCTAAGCCTTCCAAGAGAAGAAAGGGCTTTTATTATTGCAGCCATTCAGATCAAACTGGAAAAGGACAGGAAGGAAATGAGCAGAAACAAGGCAAAACGGAAATGATAAACTTTTACAGGAGGCACTCCCAGGGGTGCCTCCCTAGTGTATAAAGGCTGGTGAGAAAGAATATGGCAACAATTGAGAATGCCTTAAGTTTAACAAACGGGTCAGCAAATATGTTTAACTCAATTAATAAGACAATTAACAATACATTAAGCAAAACCATTAATAATACCATAAACAGTACAATCAGCAAAACAATAAATAATGTGTCACAGCGTACCAAAAATCTGCATTTTGAACTGAACCTGGGTATGAAGCCTGATGGTGTCAAAGACTTGACAAAAGAACTTTCAGGTGTTATTGAATCAATAAATGCCGTTGTAGACGGCTTCAAAAAAATGCAGTCGGTCTCCGGGACAGCAATCAAAAATGCCAATGATACAACAACATCAGCTGCTGCTGCTAAAAACAAGAAGGCAGGTTTTTCAGAAAAATTCAGTGGTTTCACCGCGAAAGCCAGGGGCGCAGCAGCGGACCTTTGGCCCTCAGTCCAGGCCGGTATGGAGCTGACGGACAAATACGCACACCAGAATTATCAATTGGAATCAATTGCACAAAATGGAGATACCTCTGGTCAACTCAGGCAGGAGGTATATTCAGCGGCGCAAAGATCACGGAACGGATACGACGGAACACTTTCCACCGTTACCAAACTTGCAAAAACCTCGAAGGATGATTTCAAAACCAATGATGAAGTCATTTATTTTACAGAACTTTTGAATAAGGCCTTCGGGGGATTGGGTGCCGAAGAGGCCGCACAGGGAATAAATAAGGTTAGCGAGGCCATGGAAAAAGGTAAACTCCAGGGAGAAGATCTCAGTGCAATAATGGAACAATCTCCAGTGCTTGCACAGGCCCTGACCAGGTATACAGGGCAATCTCAGGAACAGCTGGCAGCCGGACCGGGAGTTTCAGATGATGTGTTGAAAAACGCCATGTATAATTCTGCTGAGGATATAAATAATAAGTTCCTGCAAATGCCTGTAACGTTTGTACAAATCGGCACATTAATAAATGATACGCTGACGAAAGCATTTGGGCCTTTACTTGAGGCGGTGGCCAATGCTGCAACGTGGATATATAATAACTGGTCGACTGTTGAACCGATTTTCTGGGGTATAGCCGGTGCCATAGGCGCTGTGACGATTGCTCAGCTTGCAATGAATTTAGCTTTTTTGGCCTGTCCGCTGACATGGATCATTTTAGCTATTGGAGCTGTTATTGCCCTGATTGCATACTGGATTCAGTCTGTGGGAGGAATAAAAGTTGCGTGGCTGATGGTTGTGAATGCCCTTATAATAGCATGGGACGTTGTAAAGATAGCATTTTTCACCGGAGTATACTGGGTATTGGATTTATGGAATAATATGATGCTTGGGATAAAATCTGCAAGTGTGGGCATACAGAACTTTTTCGGAGATATGAAAGTCGGGGTTCTAACGATACTTCAGGATATGGTAAACGGTGGTATTGATTTAATAAATTTATTAATAGGTGCACTTAATCATCTCCCTAATATGCAAATTAATCCTCTGGAGAAAGTAACCTTCGGGCAGGATGCCAGGAAAAAAAATGATGCTGAAAAAATGGCAAGGGAAGCAGAGCTTACAGATGAGAGAAGGAAGGTAGCTGAACAAGAACGGCAGCATCAAAAAGACATATTTGATAAAACCTTAAAAGCTGCTTCCGATAAACTTGAAAGAGATAAGGAAATCGCAAGCCTCAGGGATGAAGCTGCACAAAAGGCAAAGGATAAAGATCCGGGTAAGAAATATAATGCGGCAGCATACAATGGCAGCGAAGCCTCCAATGAAGCAAATGCTGCAAATCTTGCAGCTACCGCCGCAAACACCGGAGCAATGAAGAATTCCATGGATATAGCCGAAGAAAATCTGGTTTACATGAGAGATATTGCCGAACGTGAAGCAATAAACAAATTTACAACCTCCGAGATCAGCGTGAGCATGGGCGGAATAACCAATAATGTAAACTCAGAGCTGGATTTGGACGGAGTGGTCTCCTATATGGAACAGAAAGTATATGAAACAATGACGGTAGCAGCAGAGGGGGTGCATTATTAATGGCATATACAGTTTATTTATCAAATATTCCCATGCCTGTAACGCCTTCCAAAATTGAGACAAAGATAAAAAACCAGAACAGTACGTTGAACCTCATTGACGGAAGCGAGATTAATATTATAAAGCCACCCGGACTTACCGAATTCAGCTTTGAGCTATTGATACCGCAGGTAAAATACCCGTTTGCGGCATATCCTGATTTAGTGGCCGAAATTGTAAATGATTCAATGCTCAAAGATTCTGAAGCATCCGCTGGAACCCAATTCGTCGGAGCCCAATATTACCTGGATTTCCTTGAAATATTGAAAAGGGATCAAAAACCTTTTCCCTTTAAAATAGAACGATACACACCGGATAATAAAAAACTCTTCGAAACAAAGGTTGAAATGGATGTTACTATGGAGGAATACAGCATCATAGAAGATGCGGCAAACGGTTTTGATTTGACAATACCTGTACGGCTTAAGCAATATAGACCTTATTCGGCCCAAAAGGAGGATATAACAGTATATACGGTTAAACAGGGCGATACCCTGTGGGGAATATGCAAGAGGTTCCTTGGGGACGGTTCAAAATATCCTCAGATAGCCAAGTTAAATGACATTAAAAATCCAAATCTGATCAAGGTGGGGCAGGTGATAAAGCTTGCTTAAACTGGCCATCCAGAATGGAAAAATGCTGTATGCTCCTCTGGTGGAGGAAGGTATCACCTGGGAGACAGCAAGGAAGGGTGTTCCGGGAAAGCTGGAGTTCTCTGTGGTAAAAGACAATGTGCTCAGCTTTCAGGAGGGTAATGTTGTACGAATGCAGGTGGACGACAAGGATGTTTTTTACGGTTACGTTTTTACAAAAAGGAGAAACAAGGACGGGACTATCAAGGTTACAGCCTACGATCAGCTAAGGTATCTGAAAAATAAGGATACCTATAATTACGAAAATCTGACTGCAGGAGGCCTTGTCAAAAAAATTGCAGAAGATTTCCTGCTAAAAACAGGTGAAATCGAAAATACTGCCTATGTAATAAAAGGCCGTCTTGAAGATAATAAAACCTTGTTTGATATAATTCAAACTGCCCTGGATCTGACACTTCAGAACACCAAAAAAATGTATGTTCTCTATGATGATTTTGGCAGATTGACACTGAGAAATGTAGAAGCATTGAAGCTTCCGCTGCTTATTGATAAATATGCAGCCGAGGATTTTGACTACACTTCTTCAATTGACGGTGAAACCTATAACAAAATAAAATTGTCCTTTAACAATGAAAAAACAAATACCCGTGATATATACCTGGTTGAGGACAGTAATAGGATGGATGCCTGGGGAGTACTTCAATATTATGAATCAATAGATGAAAATACCAACGGTAAAGCCAAGGCCGAAGCATTACTTTCCCTGTATAATCAAAAAACACGCAATCTGTCCGTTTCAGGTGCTATCGGAGATGTACGCGTCAGAGGAGGCAGTATTATTGCTGTCGATCTGGCGCTTGGAGACATAAACCTGAGAAATTATATGATGGTTGAATCGGTGAGGCATACCTTCAGCAGCAATCAGCACACCATGGACTTAACCTTGAGGGGAGGCGAGTTTATTGCCTAATATGGTTGAACTTATTAAAGCCGCTGCCATGGGAGCGGTAAGTGATTCAAAGCCCATGTCAATTATTTTTGGCAAGGTAGTGAGCGCTGCTCCTGTAAAAATATTTGTAGAGCAAAAGCTGACTTTAAATGAAGCACAGCTGATTTTTACCAATAATGTTAAGGATTATGATTTGGAGATGACTGTTGAGCATTCTACCGAAGAAAGCAATTCTCACATTCATCCCTATAAGGGTAAAAAGAAATTCCGGGTTCACAATGGATTGGTTGCCGGAGATGAAGTAATAATGCTTCAGATGCAGGGCGGACAAAAATTTGTAGTATTGGATAAGGTGGTGAATATATGATCCCTTTTGTCGATGAGGGTTTGCAGCCTGACTTTGAAACGGTGCAGCAGCCTGTAAAAACTTACAGAATGTATTTGGAGGAAAAAAGGATATCAGGGATGCTGGACGGCATTGAAGCAATGAAACAGGCCATATATAAGATACTTAATACCGAAAGGTACGATTACCTGATATACAGCTGGAACTACGGCTCGGAAATGGCGGAATTAATGGGTCAGCCGGTGCCGTATGTCTATTCCGGCATTAAAAGAAAAATAACCGACGCACTGCTGAGAGACGACAGAATCACCGATGTAGGTGATTTTTCTTTCTCCAAGGGCAAGGGAAGGGTTTCAGTAAAATTTACTGTTGCAACAACCGAAGGTGATATCGAAATAGAAAAGGAGGTGAGAAACTGATGTATGAAAACTTAACTTATGAAGATATATTGCAGCGCATGCTGAACCGCATCCCCAATACAATCGATAAGAGGGAAGGTTCGGTAATATTTGATGCGCTTGCGCCTGCGGCTGCCGAACTTGTACAGATGTACATCGAAGCTGATGTTATATTGAACGAAGCCTTTGCAGACACGGCTTCAAGAGGGTATCTGATAAAAAGAGCCGCCGAACGGGGTGTTGTTCCCAAAGCAGCTTCATACGCCGTTGTCAAAGGTGTATTCAATATTAATGTCCCTGTCGGCTCGAGATTTTCACTGGGCAGTCTGAATTATAAGGTGACCGAAAAAATAGTTGATACCCAGTTCAAACTTGAGTGTGAGACTGCCGGAACCGAGGGCAACAGAAATTTCGGGACTTTGATTCCCATCAGCTATATTGATGGTTTAAGTTATGCCGAAGTGACCGAAATAGTAATTCCCGGAGAAGATGAAGAAGAGACGGAACAACTCAGGGCAAGATATTTTGCTACACTTGATTCCCAGGATTTTGGCGGAAACATAACCGATTATAAGGAAAAAGTCAATGGACTGCAGGGGGTAGGAGGACTTAAAGTATATCCGGTATGGAACGGAGGAGGCACCGTTAAACTGGTGGTTATCAATTCAGAGTATAATAAGCCGTCAGAAGAGCTGGTTTCAGATATACAGACCAGGATCGATCCGGTGCAAAACCGGGGAAACGGCGCAGGAATAGCGCCTATCGGGCATATTGTAACAGTAGAAGGTGTCGGAATACAAACAGTTGATATTGAAACAAATATCAGTTACAAACCCGATTGGACCTGGGATGATCTCAAGGGTTATGTTGAAACAACAATCGACGAATACTTCAAAGAACTGAGCAAAAGCTGGGCCGACAATGAAAATCTGATAGTCCGCATAAGCCAGTTGGAGACCAGGCTTCTTAACGCGGCAGGTGTTCTTGACATCTCCGGAACAAAAATAAACGGGCAGGAACAGAATCTGATGCTGGATGAGAATTGTATTCCAGTGAGGGGTGATGTAATTGGATAGAGAAATAAATATATTGAACTATCTTCCGGAATATCTAAAGGAGTTCAGGGAATTCAGAGAGCTTGCCGCTGCTGAAAACCCGGAACTCCTTTTAGTTTGGGAGCTTCTTGAAGAGGTTCTGAATGACCAGTTTGTAGCCGATGCAACAGAAAATGGCATCAAAAGGTGGGAAACCATTCTGAAGATATTCCCAAAAGGCTCTGACTCACTGGACGTCAGGAAGTTCAGAATACTTGCCAGGCTTAATGAAAAGCTGCCCTATACAAGAAGAACACTTAAAAGTCAGCTGGATGCCCTTTGCGGAGAGTCAGGCTATTCGGTGGAACTGAGAAATGATGAATACACTTTGGTAGTAAGAGTAGCACTGGCCGAAAAGGGTAAGTTTGATGAGGTTGGCAGCCTGCTGGAAAGAACTGTGCCCGCCAATATAATCATTGATTTAAGTCTGCTGTATAACACGCATGCAATACTTTCCAGGTATGCAAATGCGAAATTGGCGGCATATACACATGAACAATTAAGAAGTGAGGTGCTAAATTAAATGGCGATAAATACAAAAAACATAGACCTTGTAAAACCAGGAGTAGATGAATTTTATGACGTAAATGTCATGAACAGTAATCTGGACAAAATTGATTCCTATACGGGCGAGATAAAAAATAAGATAGATAACGGTTCTATACAAAACACAACTCTACAGCCAGGATATAACAGGATACAAATTCCTGAAATACCTGTTTCTCCAAAAATTGAGTTTACGGGGTTTTCTTATACAAATTTATTAGGTAAGGATGGGAATTGTGAGGAT
>JAEVZU010000077.1 GCA_023392075.1 Bacillota bacterium
GAATGCTGCCCGCCCATTCGGGGGCAGCATTTTTTACCATAATTACAAATGATTATTTGGAGCTTTCTGTTTTCCAATCGTTTACAACCTGTGTCTTAACATCCTCCCAGTTCTTCTTGCCCTGTGCATACTGGAGCAGTGCCGCACCAAAGTTATCCTTGAAAGTCTGGTTGGGGAATACCGTAAAGTTCCAGGCTACGTTTGTCGTCCCCTGCCTGCCCATCCAGTTCAAAACTTCCTGAGCTAAAGGATCCTTTGGCTTTTCATTTTCACCGAAGGTATCAAACGGAGCGATAAAGCCCAGTTTGTTGGTTACAAAATCCTTACCTTTATCACTTGAATAGAGCCAGTAAATGAAATCCAAAGCAAGCTTCTGCTTTTCAGGGGAAGCCTTCTGATTGATTGAGAAGAAGTTTTCGGTTCCTGAACAGAGACCCTGGGTTTCTTCACCTGCAGCACCTGTATATATTGGCATGAACTTGATGTCCTCCGCCTTGACCACATTTCCCTCTACACTGCTGATCTGGCTCCAGGCCCAGTTGCCGTTCTGTACCATTGCAGCCTGGCCAAGAGCAAATTCAGCCATTGAGTCTGCAACCTGTTTGGTTCCAAGGATCTTGGGTTGAACTGTCGAATTGTTCAAATAGAGATCAAAAATATTCTTATAATTGTCAGCATATTGGAAAGTAATGGTCTTTGTTGCATCACCTGTCAGATCCACATTATTGTTCTTGAATTCATAGAATATAGGTACATTTGCAAGGTGGGTCTGCCAGCGCCAGTCTTCGCCCGGCTTCAGGGAAGTGCTTGCAAATACTCCCTTGATCCCCAGTGCTTCCTTGTTCTTTGTCATGTCCTCAACAACCGCCTTTAATTTTGCAAAGCTGTTGATTTCGTCCATACTTTTCACATCTGTTGCTTTGTTTGCCAAAGCAAAATACTTGTTCATTATTACATTGTTATATATTATTCCGTAACCTTCAACAACATATGGGATACCATAAACTCCGTCATTTACTGTTACTGCAAGCTTCTTGTCGGTCAGGTGCTTATAGAGTTCGGAATCCTTTAAATCCGCACAATAATCTTTCCAGTTGGCATAGCCTCTTGGTCCGTTGATCTGGAAAAGAGTAGGCGCATCCGATTTTTCCATTTCTGATTTTAAAGTCTGTTCATAAGTACCTGACGCTGCCGTAACAACCTTCAGCTTTACACCTGTTTCCTGCTCGTAAACCTTTGATATCTCATTATATACTTCAGCAATTTCAGGTTTAAAGTTCAAATAATATATCTCTCCGCCTTTTGTCCGGCTGTCCGTGCCCGATGCTGCCGCTGAAGAAACAACTGCTGTTGTACTTTCGGCAGCTGTACCGGAATCCGCCGAAGAAGAGCTCGACCCGCAGCCGGTAAAAACACCGGTCAGCATTGTAAAAGCAACTGCAAGACCTAAAATCTTTCTAGACTTCATAATATTTATTCCTCCCTAAACTTTTTTGTTTATAATAATGAGCTATCTGCAGTCTAACCCATTAAATACCTGATGTTGATTCTCTTTTAAGAATTTTATAATCTATATATCTGCACCCTGGGTCAACCTGTTTATTATTCAGCACATCAATAAGCATTCCGGCTGCTGATGACCCTAGCTGATAGGAATCAACCGTCACTGTTGTTATCGACGGTCTTGAAAATCTTGTATAGGCACTGTCATTAAAGCAGGCTACTGCAACATCTCGTGGCACATCAGCCTTTATCTCCTCAAGGTACTTCATTGCCCCCATGCACATGGTATCGTCTACGGTTATGACTCCATCAGGTCTGTCCGGCAGACTCATAAGTCTCTTCATGGATTCATAACCATGTTTCTCAGAGAATTCGTGCACATAAATATATTCTTCTTTTACTGACAGACCGTATTCCCTTAATTTATTTTTATATCCTTCCAGACGGTTTACGGTAACTATTGAACCTTCAACACCGCCGATAAAAGCTATTTTTTTTCTGCCCTTTTGCAGGATATGCTCTGTCAGCGCAGAAGCAGCACTGATATTGTCATTATCAATACTGTATATATTGCTATACTCTTTGCAGCTTCCTATAAGTACAAATGGGAATTGAGTCTTGAGCATTAATTCTATGTTTGTATCCCTGAGCTTTGATCTAAGCAGAATTATTCCATCAACCCGGGAAGTGGTGATAAGCCTTTTTATTGCTTCAGGTTCCGTAGGGTTTCCTGCTGTTATCAAAACATCATAATTGTTGTTGGAAACAGTGTTGCAGATACCCTTTAACGCTTCCTGAAAAAATGTTGCCGCGTATATTCCCGATTCTCCGTGAGGCATTACTATACCTACAGCGTTTGTTTTGTTCCTTGCCAGATTTCGTGCCGCAGTATTAGGTGTGTAACCGTACTTTTCAATAATGTCAAAAATCCTGGCTCTTGTTTCCCCGCTTATCCTCGGATTACCGTCAATAGCCCTGGATACTGTAGATTTTGATACCCCGGCAATCTCTGCAATTTCCTTTATTGTCATCTTCTTAGGTATAGTGCTCATTTAAACCTCCCTGTTCCTTTGTATGTATAAGGTCAGCCATATTTGGCCCTGTCAATCTCAATCATTTACTAGTTAATCGTTTGTGCTACCGGTTGCACAACTAGTAAAAAAATTGGCTGCAAACATTTTGTCATCTGTGCAACCGGTTACATAAATATAGTAACATTAAGTTAACTTGTATCAAATGTATATATTCCACCAAAAACGCAGCTTAATTTTGTATAAATTGCATAAATGTTTTTGGGCAAATACCAGTATTTTAAAGTGGTCTGTAACATCTAAAACGTATATTGCCGGCGAGGAAAATTTTTGCAGGATTTCCTTGTCGGCAATATGTGACTTTCAGGTGTTACAGACCACTAGGCGGCAGTGGAAGTATGAGCTATATGCGCCCAGTCCTTATTTTTCCTTGAAAAGTATCCCTGAATCATAATGGGCACCCAGGTGAAATTAAAAATCGGGAGTACCACCAATCCCATTATCAGGTTCTTGCTGGCTTTATTCTCATTCACCAGGACCGTTACCGAGAAAATATTCTGTATAACAAAGGTGATTACCGACATTACTGCAAAAAGCAATAAAGCTTTTAAATTTGCATCATCTATCTGGGATGCAACTGTTTTCATCGCCTGAAATGCCATCAATACACTGCCCATAACGTATAAAAACGGGTAAAATAACATGACAACCGTATCAAATGCCTGCAGACTTTTGTCTTTAAGGAGCTTGTTAAATGCCTGTCTGCCATACAGAAAGGTACAGCTGAAATGTCCCTGCATCCATCGGGTGCGCTGTCTCCAGGACTGGGACAGTGTAACAGGCTGTTCGTCAAATATCACAGCATCATGGGCCCAGCCGATTTTAACATCATTCAGACACAGCTGAAAGTAGAACTCCACATCTTCAGTCAGGGTTTCTATTTCCCATCCAATTGTCTTAAGTGTTTCAATACTCACTGCATACCCGCTTCCGGTCAGTGTGCAATTCATTCCAAGGTACTGTCTGGGCAGCTGGCACAGTCTGTTGGCCAGCCAATAGGTTATGGAATAGGAGGAAGTGATCCACGAATCCCACGGATTTTTCATATCCCTATACCCCTGAACCACCTGATATCCCTTTTGCATCTTTTTATCGATCTGCAGCAGGAAGTCCTTTGATACCAGATTATCGGCATCAAGTATACATACGGCATCAAATTTAAATTCAGCACCGAATAATTTTTCAAACATCCATTTCAGAGCATGTCCCTTACCTTTGTTTAAGGCATCCTGTCTGTCAAACACCACTGCTCCGCAATCTCTTGCAATATTGGCCGTATCATCGGTGCAGTTGTCCGCTATCACAAACACTTCATATTTCTCTTTTGGATAATTCATGGCTTTTATACTTCTGATGGTGTTTCCGATAACAGCCTGTTCATTGTGCGCAGCAACAATAATTGCATAATTCTTATCCGGGTAGGAAACTTCATGATTTTCCGGCCTTTTTCTCCAGCCGAATACCGATATAATGAGAAAATAGCCCAAAACTATCAGTATAACAGTAACCGCCGCCGTAAAAAGAATGTTTGCACTGAAGTCCATGTATTTAATAAGTTCCATCGGCCGCCCCCTGTGTTAATATTTTTATAATATACTTGTATACTATTTTATAACATTTTAAAGAAAATTTGAAAGGAATTGTATTACTGCTGAAGTAAAAGTAGCCAAAACCATCCCTGCAAGGACGTCCGATGGATAATGCACCCCCAGATACAGTCTTGTGACTGCAACTACAAATGCCACCGGAAAACATACCAGGGCTAAGAAGGATTCATTAAAAGCCACAATGGTGGCAATTGCAAATACTGCCGTCGTATGTCCTGAAGGGAAGGAATAGTAGTCAATTGCTACATTAAACGTGTTCAGGTTTGGCAAAACCTCTATGGGCCTCAGTCTGCATACCCTGTTTTTAAGAAGATGCACGATCAAATGGCTTATGGTCAGAGACACCAACGCCTTTAACCCTACCCCTCTTACTTCCCCTTTTCCTATGAAGATAATCAGAAGACATCCGGAAATTGTAAACACAGCACTTCCCATTTGTGTAAACAAAGGCATAAGCCGATCCAGCAACCTGCATTTTATTGACTTGTTAAAAAGCAAAAGTGTATTTAAATCGGTTGTATATAGAAGTCCTTTAATTTCGCTCATGGTTACCTCCGTAACTGTCCTATACAAGAATAATAACAGATTATTCTTAAATACAAATTATAAATTCTTTAAATATTTCTTAACAAATTAATTTATTTTGTAATATTAATCTCATAATGTTAATTTGTTATAATATAGTTGGTAAGTAATTAATATATACCCAGTCTACCCTCTATTAACAATGTACAATACGTTTTTGAGTGGTCAATTTGCCCTGCGGCTGCGTTAAAGCCGCTTGAAAGGCACAAAGTCTTACTGCACGCCGTTTACCTTGCCGCAAGCCAAATTATCTCACTTAAAAATCACAGACCTCACGCCGAGATATACATTGTCAATAGAGGTTATTAAAAAAAGTGTTGAAATTTTATTCATTCTTCCTAACTTCAAAGTTGAGAGACAAATTAACTGGCACAACAAGTTAACT
>JAEVZU010000057.1 GCA_023392075.1 Bacillota bacterium
AAGTTCTTGCAGTCAGATGTGATGTGACAAAAGAAGAGAGTGTTAAATCTGCCATAGAGACAGTTCTCGGAGAGTTCGGACATATTGATATCCTTTTGAATAATGCAGGAATTGCAGTACGCGGAGGCGTTGATTCCATGTCGGTTGAAGAATGGGACAGATCCTTTGACACAAATGTAAAAGGTATCTTTTTGGCAAGTAAATATGTTGTACCGCAAATGAAGGATAGAGGATATGGGAAAATCGTAAATATTGCTTCTGTAAATGCCATTGTCGCAGATAAGATGGATGTATTTATCAGACATTCGTATAACTCTTCAAAATCAGCAGTTCTGGGTTTGACGAAGGGAATGGCTGCTTCTTATGCGCGGTATGGAATCACGGTTAATGCTATTGGACCGGCATTGTTTGAAAGTGAAATGACCAGCAGTACTCTATTTAAATCAGAAGATTTCCTGAATAAATATAATGCCTTGAATCCGGCAGGCCGCCCTGGAAACAGGGGTGAGCTGAATGGCACCGTATTGTATTTGTCAAGTGATGCTTCCAGCTATGTTCAAGGTCAATTTATTGTGGTAGACGGCGGAGGCTCCATTGTTTAACTTATGTAAAAATTTTATGAAACCAGTAAGATATTCTTTAAAACCTTTGTTCTCTCTTTGGAGAGGCAAAGGTTTTTTATTGGTAGAATCCGATTTTCTGCCTGATTTCCAGGAATAGACTGGGCCTGATCCACATAGGAAACGTTGCCGCATTTTTAAATATAGCCATTTCATCAGTAATTTTCAGGGTATTGACTTTAAAATACAGGTTTTTAAATATTGCTGCAGCTTTCGGAAAAATTGCCGGCCAGGGATTTCTGGTGTACATTCACCGGAATGCTCCGGTGCGGAGATTTGAGACTTGCTGCAAATACATAACATATTACAATATTTTCTAAGTTATATTTCCAAAATTGTCCTATTAGATTTTTCCTATGGATGCTATACTTTTACTATAAAATATTGGGATAAGGTAACATGTTATCCTGAATTTACCGATGCATGTCAATTTCCAAAGGTATTTCGCAGAAGATGTATTTTAATTCATAGAAGCGTTCTAACTTGTAATCGTGCAATCTCACTTTGTTAGTGGCTTCCATGAGGCAGTAATGCAAGTGCCAGTTATCCATGTATACCTCCTTGTTAATACTTCCGAAGCGTTGATGTTCGGCAATAACTCCTCGAACTACCATACAAGATAGAGTTCCTCAGAGAAAACACCCAGCGGTTTAAAGCTGACATCAGGCCAGGTGAACTGTCTTTCTCAGATGCGACAAATATGTCCTACAGTAGAAAACAGAACCACCCTCAATATCCTGAAATTTAGTTATCAAAAAACGAAATATTTATTTCCAGTTAATTTATGGATATTAGTCTGATAAATCCGAGGTTTATAACTGGAAATTAATCAACTTAAACCTCACAAAACTTATTATACGAGAAGGAGTGAAAACATGAACAGGCTTACAAAATTACTACAACGGCTGCCGCCGAAGGTTAAGGCCGGATTGATTACGTTTGCTGCGGCAATGGCCGTAACTGTTATCATGCCGGAGTGTGTACAAGCGTATACACTGTCAAACAGCTATTTTGATGTTCAGACAGGCTCAAACGGTGAGATTTCATCGCTTAAATTGACAGGAGACACATACCCAACGAACTATGTGCTGAACCCAACAAATGCACCAAGGCTAAACACCGGTAACCATCAATGGCTTGGAGAACTTATTTTTAAGTACAGGCTTGGTACGGGAGCCTGGCAGACTGCCATGACACAGTCATCAAGTGATTGCCGCGTTCAGAGCCAAAGCGGCAACACCGTTACGGTAACCTATCAGAATTCTTCAAACAGCAATGGTGTTAAGAATTTCAAGGTTTCTGAAAATTACTCCCTTATAAACGATTATTTGCAATGGTCCATAACCGTACAAAATACAAGCAGCCAAACTCTTGAAATTGGAGACTTTGGAATGCCACTGCCGTTTAACGAATTGTTCGTGAGCGGGAACATTTACGAAGAGCGGGTTTTATACCATGCCAATATTGCCAATGACAACTCATATGTTTATGTAACCAGGCCAAGTGGAGTGGGCTCTCTCCTGCTGATGGTTCCGGATGCTTCCACAGGAGCCGGATGGGAATACAGGGATCGCTGGGTGAGCAATGAGCATCCGGCGCCGGAATGGAGTGCAAGCGGAGATTGGGCAGACGGCCTACAAGTATATTATATACATTCAAATGTGATAAAGAGTGAAAACAGAGGATATTTACCCAACACAAGCCTTATTCTCCAACCAGGGGCGTCCAAGACATATGTCTTCAAGTTTTTCAAAGTGTCAGATCAGGACGCTATGAAAACAAAACTTTATACCGAAGGGAAGATAGATGTTAATGTAGTACCTGGCATGATCGTTCCTTCCAACCAGACTGCAAAGTTTGATCTGCATACGACGAAGACCATTAATTCCATAACAGCACAATATCCGTCCCAGACAACAATTACTTCACTGGGTACAGTGGGTACTGACCACAAGACATATTCATTGCAGATGGGTCATCTGGGGCAGAACAATATTACTGTGAATTACGGAAACGGTGAAAAAACTGTGCTTCAGTTCTATGCAATAGCACCTGTAGACACAGCTCTCCAAAGCCATGCGACTTTCATGGTTCAGAAAACCCAGTGGAATGCGCCGGGTCAGTATTATGACAAGATTTTTGACGACTGGATGATGGATACGAAGAAAAAGAGAGGAGCTTGGGGCTCCTGGGGCTGGGGAGATGATTGGGGGTGGACCCATGGAGAGTTTCTGGCTGAAAAGCAGGTATACACTCCCGTCGCCTCAGAAGTGCAGGCTGTTGACGATTATCTTGAAACAGCAGTCTGGGGTTATATTATGCGGGAAAACCATTCGGATTACAAGATAAATGACTGGCTCATACCGCCAGGGGGATCAGGTTCGTGGTTTGAAAGATCCTTTGCATATCCGCATGCCTATAACACATACCTAAGTATGTACAAGACCTGCAAGCTTTACCCCAATATTATAACTTACAAGAACTCGAAAAATACCTACCTTTTGCGCGCCTACAATATATACAAGGCGTTATGGACATATTGTGCGCCTACAAGAACAGGTCTTGAAGGAGAACAAACCTCCGTGGAGCTGGTAAAGGCGCTTCAAGCGGAGGGATATACTACAGAAGCCAACTATGTACTATCTACATTGGATACCAAGTACAACAACTTCAGCAGGGATCCATATCCCTACGGTTCAGAATATATCTATGACAATACGGGGGAAGAAGCAGTATATATGGTTGCAAAGCTCAAAAACAATACAACAATGATGAGCAAAATCAACCAGAAAACCAGAGCAAGCCGCGGCGCACAGCCTTTGTGGTACTACTATGCAAATCCAACAACCATCTGCGGCTCAGGCTGGTGGCAGTTCCAGTATTCCGCAGCTTTAATCGGATATTGTATGGATGATTGGACGAGATATTATTCAACAACGCCTGAACTTGATCAGAGAATGACTTATGCAGCAAAGATAGCAAATCTTACTGCTATAAATTCGGGACAGATCAGCTCAGCTGCTGAAAACCTGGGTGCTGTCTCTTGGTCCTATCAGGCCTCCTTGGGAAACTATTATGAAGGAAGTGCGGAAGGAACAGGGCATACCCTTATGAACGGCTGGAGAGTAATGTCCGGTGAAGCGGATCTTGGGCTGTGGGGAGCAATGAGGATACTCAGTTCAGATGTGGCGGTTGATCCTATATTCGGATTGTACGGCTATGGCTGTGATGTGACTCGGAGCGGCTCCAATTATATAATCACACCTAAGGATGGCGTGCAGAAAAAAATAAATCTTATTTCAGAGAAGCTTTATCTTGAACTGGAAAGGGATCAGTTTGCATCGGCAAATCTTGCGACTGCGAAGGACTACATAGAATTTACACTCAATAACCAGTATACGCAGGGAGACCATGCGACCAAGCTTTTAGTCTACGGTATGAAGGCCGGTGCATATGATGTATATGTAGCTGGAACAAAGGCGGCGTCATTTGTTGCGACAAATAATACGCAGTCGGTGATTAACCTGAATATCGGTACAGCAGCAACCTATAATGTGAAGATTCAGGCCGGCACTGGAAATCCTGTAAATTCAGCTCCTACAGTTGACGCAGGGTCAGATAAATCAATCGTTCTGCCGACAGCAGTGGCATTGGCGGGGACTGCGTCTGACGATGGATTACCGAACAATATTCTTACCTACACGTGGAGTTTGCAGAGTGGTCCGGGTACAGCATCTTTTACAAACGCCAATGCACTCAGTACAACAGCAACCGTATCCGCTGCGGGAACCTTTGTATTCAAGCTGACAGTCAGTGACGGGGAGCTTTCGGCCACGGATACCGTCACAGTAACCGTGCTTGCGGCAGGAACAGCAACATCTTATGAAGCTGAAGCTTCAAACAATACACTTGGCGGAGCTGCAATCGTCAGAAATCTATCTGCCGCTTCAGGTGGAAAAATAGTAGGAGATGTTGGAAATGCTTCTGCAAATACGCTGCAGTTCAATAATGTGGCAGCCAGCATAGAAGGAAATAATACGCTGATGATCTCATATATTAATGGCGATCCATCTGCAAGAACAGCAAGTATGAGTATTAATGGAGGAGGGGCTATTACTGTAAATTTTGCCCCAACAGGATCATGGGATACTGTTAGAACGGTGTCGGTAACTGTAAGTCTAAATTCAGGAAACAATACTATTAAATTCAGCAATCCCAATGCCTGGGCCCCGGATTTTGATAAGATAACCGTCAGTTCAACGTGAAGCCGGCTTTAAAACGCAGCCAATAGGAATCTGCGAAAAGCTTTTTGTAAGAGCCTTCTGTGATAGAATAAAAGCACAGGAGGCTTTTACAATTTAGGCAGAGGTTATAATAACAACGGCGGTAAGCATATTAGCCACAAGATAGGTTACAACATGATTTCACAGCACCGACGATGGTGCTTTTTTTATGT
>JAEVZU010000131.1 GCA_023392075.1 Bacillota bacterium
TAATACTAGGAATTAAAATAGGAGGTGGCCATATGAGCCGAAATTTAAGTTTTGATACTTTACAGGTACATGCAGGGCAGGAAGTGGATCCAACAACCAGATCCAGGGCTGTTCCCATTTACCAGACTACATCATACGTGTTCGAGGATGCCAACAACGCAGCAGATTTGTTTGGTTTGAGAGCATCAGGAAACATCTATACGAGAATAATGAATCCTACCAATGATGTTTTTGAAAAGAGAATAGCGGCATTGGAAGGCGGAACTGCTGCTCTGGCTGTAGCCTCAGGTTCTGCGGCGGTTACCTATTCAATTTTAAATATTGCAGGCGCAGGAGATAACATTGTTTCGGCAAACACCATATATGGCGGTACATACAACCTGTTCGCCGTAACACTTCCAAAGTACGGTGTAACTACAACCTTTGTAAATCCCGATAACCTGGAGAACTTCGAGAAGGCAATTAACGACAAAACAAAGGCAATATTTATCGAGTCCATCGGAAATCCAAATGCAAACATAATAGATATAGAGGCAGTAGCCGACATTGCACATAAAAACGGGATTCCTCTTTTAATTGATAACACCTTCGGAACTCCATACCTGGTCAGACCTATAGAATACGGTGCCGACGTGGTAATTCATTCGGCAACAAAATTTATCGGCGGACACGGAACTTCAATCGGAGGAGTAATAGTTGACGGCGGCAAATTTGATTATGCTGCCAGCGGCAAATTCCCGGGCTTTACACAGCCTGATGAAAGCTATCACGGAGTGGTGTATTCACAATTGGGAGGAGTCGCTTTCGTAACAAAAACAAGAGTGCAGCTTTTGAGAGACACCGGTGCGGCAATCAGCCCCTTTAACTCCTTCCTTTTCATTCAAGGACTTGAAACCCTGTCCCTGAGAGTTGAAAAACATGTCAGCAATACAAAGAAAATCGCTGAGCATCTGGAGAATCATCCACTTGTAGAATGGGTCAACTACCCAAGCCTTAAGAGCAACAAATACTATGAACTGGCACAGAAATATGTTCCAAAGGGAGCGGGTTCAATATTCACTTTTGGAATAAAGGGAGGTATAGACGAGGCCAAGAAAGTCATCGACAGTCTTGAGATATTCTCTCTGCTGGCAAACGTTGCAGATGCAAAATCCCTGGTTATACATCCTGCCACAACCACTCATTCACAGCTGTCCGAGAAGGACCTTGCGGAGTCGGGGGTTACACCGAATACAATCCGCCTGTCGGTTGGAATAGAGGATGCGGACGATCTCATATATGACCTTGACCAGGCTTTGGAAAAAATTAAATAATACAGTTAACCATAATAAGGGCTGCTGCAAAACAAAAGCAAATGAAATACAGGTGAAAGATATTATAAACGTGCTTCGGGCATATTGAAGCGTACTTGCATACTAATATCGACTATCAACGTGTATTGCTTTTGCCTCGTTTTGCGGCAGCTCTTTTTGTACCCGGAGATTAAGACTATACTTTGTAGTTGAACAGCTTATTTGTGTCTCTGATAGGTACTACGCCGGAAAAATAACAACTTGGCCGAAATCAGATTATTTTAGCCGATATCACACAGCCTGCCGTCCCTCGACTCAAAATGATTTGATTATACCTAGTAGATACATTTTTAACATGGCATAATCTGTAGAATCGACCAGGCCATCATCATTAATATCTGCTGAGGAAGCTCCATTCGAAGCTGGAAACTTATTAATAATTCCCAGCAGATAACTCTTGAATATTGCAAAATCTATGGAATCTACGGCATTATCTCCGTTAACATCTCCTTTTATGAAAGTTGAAGAAGACTCTGCTAATTTCAAAGTATCAAATACGCTGGCATTTATCCACGCTACATTTTTATCTGTTCCCGGTATATCCATAGAGCCTATAAAGCTTCCGCGTGTCATTTTATTGTCATTATCGTTATAGGCAACACCAAACCCCAGGATTTTGTCTTTTACTAAAGTAACTGGTACATTATTTGTACTGTTCTCATTATATGTATCGTCAAATACCTTCAGTTCTAATTCCCAGGTATACACATTTCCATTTTGTGTCCATAACCCTTGCATGATCATTAAAATAGCTCTGGGTACCTGAGGTATTATTGTCTATAATGTCATAGTCCAACTCAATATGGTAGGCAAATCCCCTCCTCGTTTTATGTATTAATCATGTGTATAAATATAAGTCAACATTTGTAAGACTACCTCATGCAAATCATAATTTCCTTAAATATTTAAGTGACTTGGCTTAATTGCAGTCTGCCGCCAAGGGCCCAACCAAGTTTAAACGGCGCCATTTTTGTCTCCTCAGGCATGTGGAGTGTGTAGTGGGACTACGGAGAATGAGCAGTGTTGATGGGAACCCGAAAGATGAATTTTACAGAAAGCGGCTATTATTCAGCTTTAAAAAGGTTATATAAGCTATCAGCCTATAGTATTGGGAAGAACGGAAACAGAGAAAAATATGAGAACAGGTACACTACAGTAAATGTGTTGATTTAAGTAAGACGATTTGACTGTTATGTTCAAAACGTTTGGAGAGTTGAGTGTGGTAGTCATTTTTTATTGCAAATTGTGTTATGCTATAGCTTATGCTATACTCTAATCTATATAGTACTGCAATATTAACAGTTTATAGGTGGTGTTATCTATATGGAATTAAATGAAGTTGTAAAAAAAATACGTTTAGAATTGGGGCTTTCTCAAGAGGGGCTTGCACGCGAACTCCATGTTGGATTTACTTCTGTAAACAGATGGGAAAATGGTCGAACAAAACCAAATAGAATTGCCAGACATGCTTTGATTGAGCTATGTAAGTATAAAAATATAGATCAAGAATTAATTGAAGTGCTTGGGAAATGATCTTTAATAAACATTAATCGATTATAAAAATAAGGATATTCGATAACAAAAAAATGTTATGAGAGGAGACAGATGATGAAAGCAGAAAAGCATATAGAGTCAGCTTTTATTGAAAAACTTCAAGATCTAAAATATACATATCGTGAAGATATTAGAGATAAAGCGGCTCTTGAAGCTAATTTCAAAGGGCATTTTGAAAAATTGAATCGTGTCAAATTGAGCGATTCAGAATTTTCACGTTTGAGAGATAGCATTATTACTGCGGATGTATTTGCTGCTGCAAAAACTTTGCGAGAAATCAACACCTTTAAACGTGATGATGACACGCCACTTCAATATACCATCGTCAACATCAAAGATTGGTGTAAAAACGAGTTTGAAGTAATAAATCAGTTGCGTATAAACACAGATAACAGCAATCATAGATATGATGTCATTATTCTTATAAATGGTGTTCCTGTAGTGCAAGTGGAATTAAAATCGCTTGCTATTACACCTAAAAGGGCAATGGAGCAAATAGTAGATTATAAAAACGATCCGGGTAATGGATACACAAACTCGCTTCTTTGCTTTATGCAACTTTTTATTG
Source organism: Bacillota bacterium (assembly GCA_023392075.1). Lineage (GTDB taxonomy): Bacteria > Bacillota > Clostridia > Acetivibrionales > DSM-1351 > Ruminiclostridium. Next base: position 3,475 of record JAEVZU010000131.1, read on the forward strand.
TAAGCAACGAAACAAAAACATATTATTTTGCAAATAATCACAAGGAACACTTTTGCTTTAATGCAGATGAAAGATTTTTACCAATATATGAGTTTGCCGACGAAACAAATGAAAAAATAACTAACCTATATGAATTTTCAGATAGGTTCTTACCAAAATGCACCCTTGGTCAGCTGATTAGCCGATATATGGTTCTTGTTGCAATCGAGCAAAAGTTAATGATTATGCGCCCTTATCAGATTTATGCTGTTAAGGCTATAATGGACTGTATTGCTCAGAATCGTGGGAATGGTTATATTTGGCACACCACAGGAAGCGGTAAAACGCTAACATCATTTAAGGCATCAACACTTTTGAAGGATAATCCGGAAGTTGAAAAGTGTTTATTTGTCGTTGATCGGAAAGACCTTGATCGACAAACGCGTTTGGAGTTTAACAAGTTTCAAGAAGGTTGTGTTGAAGAAAACACAAATACCGAAAGCTTAGTTAGACGCCTTACCTCTGACGATTATAAGGATAAGGTTATTGTTACCACTATCCAAAAACTTGGGCTTGCTCTTAATGAAGATAGCAGGCGAACCCAGGATAAAAAGAAAAGGGGTGAATTAACCTATAAAGAGCGTTTGACAAAACTTAGTGACAAACGTATTGCAATTATTTTTGACGAATGCCATCGCTCCCAATTCGGTGATAACCACGATGCAATAAAGAGCTTTTTTCCAAAGGCTCAACTTTTTGGGTTTACCGGAACGCCTATTTTTGAAGATAACTCAACCTACAAGCAAATTGATGGAACTATTGGTTCTTACAGAACTACAAAAGACGTTTTTCAACAAGAGCTACATGCTTACACAATAACAAATGCTATCGATGATGGTAATGTGCTTAGGTTTCATATTGATTATTTTAAGCCTGATGATGTTATAAAAGCAGCAAAAGCAGACTCGACCATAAGCAAAAAAGCGGTTGCCGAAGCTATTTTGGCAAAACATGATGCAGCAACTTACAACAGACGTTACAATGCGCTTTTTGCTACAGCGCGTATTAATGATGCTATCGAATATTTTGAATTATTTAAGGAACTGCAAGAAGGGCTAAAAAAGATTGACGTTAACTTTAAGCCTCTTAATATAGCTTGTGTTTTTTCTCCACCTGCCGAAGGTGACAAAGATGTGAAGCAACTTCAAGAAGACCTCGCTCAGGAGAAACTTGACAATGAACAAGAGCCAGATAAGAAAAAAGAAGCTCTTAAGATAATCATTAAAGACTACAACGACAGGTATGGCACAAGCCACAGTATAAATGAGTTTGACTTATACTATCAAGATGTGCAAAAGCGGATTAAAGATCAGCAATATTCTAATGCGGATTATCCACATGAAAATAAAATTGACATTACGATTGTTGTAGATATGCTTTTGACAGGGTTTGATTCTAAATATCTGAACACCCTATATGTTGATAAAAATATGAAACATCATGGCTTAATCCAGGCATTTTCAAGAACAAACCGTGTTTTAAATCCTACAAAGCCTTATGGGAATATTATTGATTTTAGAGGACATGAAGATGAAGTCAATGCAGCCATAAAGCTATTCTCAGGCAAAGAGAATAGCGAAAAGGTAAAGGAAATTTGGCTTGTTGACCCAGCTCCTGTTGTTGTTGAAAAGCTTGATAAAGCTGTTGCAGCTCTTGAAAAATTTATGGAATCCCAAGGGCTAGAATGCAAGCCGGAAAAGGTAAGCAATCTTAAAGGTGACACTGCACGAGCAGAATTTATTGATAAATTTAAGGAAGTGCAACGCCTTAAAACACAGCTTGACCAATACACCGATATAAAAGAGGAACAAGCTGCAAGGATAGAGGAATTGTTACCCGAAGATACTTTACGCGCATTCCGTGGAGTGTATATTGAAACAGCACAGCAATTAAAAGCACAGCAGGGAAAAGAGCTGGAGCATACGGCACCTGAAGTTGAACTGATTGATTTTGAGTTTGTACTATTTTCTTCTGCCATAATTGACTATGACTATATTATGTCGCTTATTTCCAAGTACACGCAGCCTGATGCACCAAAGAAAGAAAAAATGACTAAAAAAGAATTGTTAGACCTCATATGTTCTACTTCTAACTTAATGGAAGAGAGGAAGGACATCGAAGAATATATTGATACCCTGGAAGCCGGAAAGGGATTGGATGAGAAAGCTATAAGAGCCGGGTATCAAAAGTTCAGAGACGAGAAATCCGTAAAAGAGGTTGTTAAAATTGCATCAACATACGGCCTTGAACCTTCTAATTTACAATCATTTGTTGATGAAATTATTGGACGTATGATATTTGACGGTGAAAAGCTAAGCGACCTTTTAGAACCTCTTGACCTTAGTTGGAGGGATAGAACAAAGAAAGAGCTGGAACTGATGGGAAATCTAATTCCACTTTTGAAAAAATTAGCAGGTGGACGTGAGATTGTGGGGTTAAAAGCATATGAATAAGAAAGAAAAGGTGGCATTAGTGCCAAAATTGAGGTTTATAGAGTTTAAAGATGATGAAAAATGGGAGATTACTGCATTTGGAAAATTATCTATACCAGTAGAAGAAAGGGCTGGGGAAGCTAGCTATACACTGATGAGTGTTACTTCGGGAGTTGGCTTAATACCACAAACCGAAAAATTTGGTAGAGAAATAGCAGGAAATTCTTATAAGAATTATTATGTGATTCAAAATGGTGACTTTGCATATAACAAGAGTGCAACAAAGCTATATCCAGAAGGCTATATAGCAATGCTTCAAGGATACGATAACGCTGCGTTGCCTAATAGCATATTTACATGTTTTAGGATTGTAGATAAAGAAAGTTACCCACAATTTTTTAACCACTTGTTTAGCTCAAACTATCACGGGAAATGGTTAAGAAAATATATTACAGTAGGTGCTAGAGCTAATGGTGCTTTAAGTGTTGATAATAAGTATCTATGGAAAATGCCTGTTGCGGTACCTAAACTTAGTGAGCAACAAAAAATTGCAGACTGCTTCTCCTCTCTTGATGACCTGATTAGTGCCGAAAATGAAAAGCTTTTAGCACTTAAAGATCACAAAAAAGGATTAATGCAAAATCTATTCCCTGCTGAGGGGAAAAGTATACCAGAGTGGAGATTTTCAGAGTTCAGGATTTGTGGATCGTGGGAAGAAAAGAAGTTAGAAGAAGCAGTAGAAACGATTACGGACTATGTGGCAGCAGGTTCTTTTGCAGACTTAAAAAGTAAGGTGAACTATAAAGCTTCCCCTGACTTCGCACAGTTGGTAAGAACTGTAGACATCAAAAACAATTTTAAAAATAAAGATTTCGTTTATGTGAACAGAGAAGCTTTTAAGTTTTTATGGCGAGTTGATTTAAACATAGATGCTATTATAATGCCCAATATAGGTGCTAACATAGGCGAAGTGTACTATTTGAAATCTAGGCTATTGCCATATGAAAATAATGTTTTAGGTCCTAACGCGTTACTTTTGCGTTGTAATAAAAACAATAATACCTTTATATCTAATTTGCTTTTAAGCGATATGTTTCAAAGACTATTGAAATTGATTGTAGCAGCAAGTGGTCAGCCCAAATTTAATAAAACAGAGTTAAAACAAATTACTATCTGCATCCCAACCTTGCCAGAACAGCAAAAAATAGCTGATTGCCTTACTGCATTAGATGACTTAATAACTGCACAATCACAAAAAATCGAAGTGCTAAAACAACACAAAAAAGCCTTAATACAAGGCCTATTTCCATCTGCACAGGAGGTATTTTAATGAGTAATAAAAGCTTTCCTAATTTAAAAAAGCTGGCTAGAAACATACGCGATACTCTAGGTACTGCTGACACACAGGATACTAAGAAATACTTCCTTCTTTTTGCTTATAACGGAACTGGCAAAACTAGACTTTCTGGCGAATTTAGAGATTTGGGCAAAAAAACAATTAGAAGCAGCGGAGAAAGAATGCGGGACACTTTATATTATAATGCCTTTACTGAGGATCTTTTTAATTGGCATAACGATTTAGAGGCAGATACAGACAGGCGTTTGCTTTTTAACAAAAATTCTCACTTTTTTGATGGGTTACGAGAGCTTGAAATGGATACCCGCATCCGTGAATTTTTAAAAGTACATGTTGATTTTAATTTTACTATTAATTATGATGAAGGGTACATAAGCTTTTCACGAGAAGTCCGAAATAGAGAAAGAACAGAAATCGTTAATGGTATTAAAATATCTCGCGGTGAAGAAAATATTTTTATTTGGTGTTTTTTTCTTGCTATAGCGCAATTGGTAATTCAAGAGGATATTTCATATAATTGGGTTAGATACATCTACATTGATGACCCGATTTCGTCGCTTGATGATAATAATGTTGTAACTGTAGCGTGTCAACTTGCAGAACTCCTTAGAAATAGCAATGCTAAAACGGTTATTTCCACCCATCATGCATTATTTTTTAATATAATGTATAATGAATTGAAAAGAACAGACACAGAAAGCCGCTTCTTGAGCTTTAATAAAGAAAAAGGAAAATATATAACACGGAATACTGGCGATACACCATTTTTTCACCATGTTGCTTTGTTAAAAGAATTAAAAAAAGCAGCAGATTCCGGAGAATTATATACATATCATTTCAATATTCTAAGAAATATTCTTGAAAAAACGGCTTCTTTTCATGGGTTTGAAAAGTTCTCAGCTTGTATTAAGCAAGAAAGTGATGATTTGGATGGCTCTGTTCATGCACGAATGACAAATTTATTAAGCCATGGAAATTACTCTTTGTTTGACCCTGTTGAAATGGTTGAAGACAATAAGGAGATTTTTAGAAAAATTCTAATTGGATTTATGGAAACTTATAAATTTAATTCTGAATTATTTGGAGAGGAATAGTGATGTTAACTTTGAACGATAATCAACAAAAACAACTAGGTGCCACCCTGTGGGGAATAGCCGATAAACTGCGTGGTGCTATGAATGCGGACGACTTCCGTGATTATATGCTATCATTCCTTTTCCTGCGGTACCTCTCTGATAATTATGAGGAGGCCGCGAAGAAAGAACTTGGTAGTGATTACGTGCAATGTGAAGTAGAAATAAAAAACATCTATGCTACTTATAAGCAAGATGAGAAAATTGACATGTTGAGAGAACAAGTAGCGGATTATTTCCAGAAACAGCAATTGGAAGAAAAAGCAAAAGAATTAATGATATATGAACATCAAGAGTTATTGGAATCAAAAAAGTTAACACCACTTGTGCTTTGGTATAGTAATAATTTAGATCAGGTAACCACTTTTGAGAAACAAATGCGTAGGAAAGTTCATTTTGTAATCAAGCCACATTATCTTTGGAGTAATATTTCTGAGTTGGCACGTACACAGAATAGCCACCTTCTGAAGACATTGCAGGCAGGTTTTAATTTTATAGAAAATGAATCATTCGATAGTACATTCCGTGGATTATTCTCTGAAGTAAACCTGGATTCTGATAAACTTGGTAAAACATATCCATTACGCAATGATACGCTGTGTTCGATAATAAAGGCAATTGCAGAGGGTTTATCTGAATTTCCGAATGACAGTGATATTTTAGGAGATGCATACGAATATTTGATCGGCCAGTTTGCAGCCGGCTCAGGTAAAAAAGCCGGAGAGTTCTATACACCACAGCAGATTTCAACGATTCTTTCTCGGATTGTTACACTAGACAGTCAAGACCCAAATACAGGGAAAAAGAAACAGCTTAAAAGAGTTCTTGATTTTGCTTGCGGTTCCGGGTCGCTGCTCGTTAATGTCAGAAAGCAACTTGGAGCAAATTCTATCGGGCAGATATACGGGCAGGAAAAAAACATTACTACCTACAATCTTGCTCGTATGAATATGTTGCTTCATGGGCTAAAAGATTCGGAATTCCAGATTTTCCATGGTGATTCACTTCTGAATGACTGGGATATTTTAAATGAGATGAACCCTGCTAAAAAACTTGAGTTTGATGCTGTTGTAGCAAACCCTCCCTTCAGTTATCGTTGGGAGCCGAATGATACATTGGCAGAAGATTTTCGATTTAAAGGTTATGGCCTTGCACCAAAATCTGCTGCAGATTTTGCATTCTTATTGCACGGCTTTCACTTTTTAAGTGATGAGGGTACTATGGCAATTATTCTACCGCACGGAGTGCTATTCCGTGGCGGTGCAGAAGAAAAAATCAGAACTAAGCTTCTTAAGGACGGGAATGTAGACACTATTATTGGTCTACCAGCTAATTTATTCTTCTCTACTGGTATTCCTGTTTGCATTCTCGTTCTTAAAAAATGCAAGAAATATGATGATGTATTATTTATCAATGCAAGTGAATATTACGAGAAAGGGAAGCGCCAGAATTTTCTATTACCAGAACATATTGATAGAATAGTTGAGACGTATCAATACCGAAAAGAAGATGATAAAAAATATTCCCGTCGTGTTTCGATGGAAGAAATTGAAAAGAATGATTTCAACTTGAATATTTCAAGATATGTGAACACAGCTATAGAGGAAGAAATCATCAATGTTAATAAAGTTAATGAAGATCTGTGTTCGATTGAAGAAAAAATACGGAATGCTAAAGCACTCCATAATCAGTATCTAAGGGAATTGGGATTGAAGGAGTTACCTTAAATTAAGCAATATAATGAGCTTATAAATATGTTGATAGTTATAGACAAAGTTTGTTATTATCAAATAATAAAAGCCAGCGAAGGAAAGGTAACCCGCCGGACAGGGAAAATAATTCAGAAACTCAGAGTGGTTGCTTATTGCAGAGTCAATACAGATTCAGATGAGCAACTGAATAGTTATAACTCACAGGTGACCCATTACACGGATATAATACAAAAAATGAAGACAGAGAATTTGTGAATGTCTATGCAGACTTCGGAATTTCAAGAACACAGACAAAGAAGAGAACCGAATTTCAGAGAATGATTAAGGACGCTAAAAACGGACTTATGATATGATTATTACAAAGAGCATATCAAGATTTGCAAGCAATACCATTGATACCTTGGAATATGGGAGAGAGCTTAGAAATAGCCAAGATAAAGAGTGGGAGCCTTATGAGAAATTTTTTAAAACCATCTTCATTTTAAATTTTTAAGATCATCAACTTCTTTTTGAAAATAAGCAATGGGAATATCAATACCATTTTTTAAATGGGGTTCAGCTCTTTTTGTTATTTTTTCTTTATGGTTGACTTTTTATTTCTTAAATATATAATTTATATTACTACGTTCAATACGGAATTGGTGTTCAAATATGCTGCCGCATATGGGATGAACACTTTTTTACAGTTTTGCGAACAGCCAAAGTATCAGCCCGGGAGCTGTAAATGCCGGTGACAAATGCAATTGACGCCTTATCGGGCTCACGGTAAGGGCGTTTGGCTGTATAAAAAATATTGTGAGCCGGAAAGGCCTATGGTACTTAATATGCCAATTAGAATATCTGATAATTTACCAGCAGCTGAAATTTTAAACAATGAAAATATATTTGTCATGTTTGAGGACCGGGCATATCATCAGGATATAAGACCTCTTAAGATAGTAATATTAAATCTGATGCCTACTAAGATAACGACTGAAACACAGCTGCTCAGGCTTATAGGAAATACACCGATACAGATAGAGACAGTTTTACTGTACCCGGCCTCGCATTTGCCCAAAAACACACCTGAGGAGCATCTCATGGAGTTTTATAAAACCTTTGACGAAATACAAAATGAGCATTTCGACGGACTGATAATAACAGGCGCTCCTGTGGAGCAATTGCCCTTCGAACAGGTGAATTACTGGGAGGAGCTGACCCGAATCATGGACTGGAGTCTTACAAATGTCTACTCCACTCTTCATATTTGCTGGGGTGCACAGGCCGGTCTGTATTATCATTATGGTATTCCGAAATATGATATTCCGAACAAAATGTTCGGCGTTTTTTCTCATACAAAGAGCAAAGAGCATGTCAAGCTGCTCAGAGGTTTTGATGATATATTCTATGTACCTCATTCAAGGCATACCGAGGTAAGGGGGGAAGATATCTGCAAGGTGGACGGACTTGAAATCCTGTCGGAATCTGAAGAAGCCGGTGTATACCTGGTTGCCTCAAAGGATGGAAGACACATATTTGCAACAGGCCACAGTGAATATGATCCGCTTACGCTTAAGGCGGAATATGTCAGGGATGTGGAAAAGGGCCTGGATATTGAGGTCCCAAAAAACTATTTTCCAAACGACGATCCGGGCGAACAGCCCCTGGTAAGGTGGAGGGGACATGCAAATCTCCTGTTCCTCAACTGGCTGAACTATTACGTATACCAGGAAACTCCGTACGATCTGACAAAGATTGGCAAGTAAGCTGTAGAATATTGTTACCTATGAGCACCTGAAAGTTTTTAACAATCCATATCTTTTTCATCTGGTGTCCGCCGGTTTACTTTGATGATACGGACACCCGGGTAGTGTAGTTAATACGACATTGATTGCTGTGCCAGGGGGAGGACCGGTACAGGATGGGGATGGGGTAGCAGTCTTTCCGGGTGCTCATAGGGTAGATAGAAATACTCTATCTACTTTACATAATATTTCCGCGCACATCAAAATGTTACTATTTTAAATCACTATTTCCTCTAATTTTTTGAATACTTCTGATTACCGCATCCTTTGAATTTTCCCAAGGGGCATCATTATACCTGTAATCAAATTTTTTGGTAAACCAGTCAACTTCCTTCTCGATCCGGTCCATATTGGCCAGCTGCATTTCCATTAAATTCCTGGTAAAGATTGCCGTCTCACTGGTATTAAGATATTTTTTTGTTGAGGAAAGCAGCAGCTTTAAATGTTTCAGACAAAAACCCTTTTTTGAATGGAACTTTCCCCTGAAATCAGGTTCCTTGAAGTACAGGTGAAAAATAACATCAATATATCTATCCATGGTATGTTCAAGCTTACTGCAAATGGCACAGCTCTTTTCAATTTTGTCAAGCTGTGAAACCAGCTCGGCAACAAGCTTTTCGGTGTCAGTCTGCCTGGAGGAAAGCTTGTTGGACAGGTTTTTTACCACACCTGTTGAGGCGTCCTTTTTCAAGGCCTCAGCCTTGCTCTCATAAAGTATTTTCATAGCCTTGTTTTTTTCCTGGAGAAAGGTATCGATCATCAGAGCCAATCCAAGGCGGTTGGACTGTTTGTTGTACATGGCTTCGAAATGTGTCCGGCAAAAACCGAGCTCATTGGTTTCCTGACGCTTGTCAGGCTCCATCAGAGCAGGCCCGAGTGCATATTCGACACTTTCCTCCTCAAGTTTTTTCTCCAGAACGCAAAGCGGACATTCGCATTCTACTGCAAAAGCGTCTGTAACAGGCAGGGTATAAATCTTTTCCTTCATAAGATATGTTTCTCCTATAACTATACTTAACTTTACTTATCCGGCAAATAGTTTTATCATAAAGCATATTTATACCGGACACAGTATTATTTGACATTTACTCGCTTCAACCAGTTGTATTACAATAATGAATTATATCACTTTATTGACTGTTGGGATACTGCAATCCATTAAGAGAAAAAACTGATTCAACAAAAAACATATGGGTAAGAACTAATAGTAAACGTGGTTGAAGCTGCCGGCTGAATTTTCAACAGGCAGACAGGTGACAAACGATTATTGCCAATATGAAGGGGAAAAACTGATGAATTATGAGGGTTATTTGCTTGAAGAAAAGGGTAACTGCCTGAGGGTGGGGAATGTAAGAGATTTTGATCTGGCGCATATTTTCGAGTGCGGACAATGCTTCAGGTGGATCAAACAGCCCGACGGGAGCTATCGGGGAATCGTTAACGGCAGAGCCGCCAGGGTGAGCTTTGACGGAGAGACGTTATATATAGAAAACTCAGGGATACAGGACTTTATTGATATATGGTTTGATTATTTTGATCTGGGTACCGATTATTCAAAAATAAAGTCGGTGCTTGAAAAGGACGAAATCATGAAGGAAGCCATAAAAACCGGTTACGGAATAAGGCTGCTGAGGCAGGATTTCTGGGAGATGCTTATTTCCTTTATAATTTCAGCCAACAACATGATTCCTAGAATAATGAAAACCGTGGATACGCTTTCGGTGCTGAAGGGCGAGTGTATAGATGCCGGCAGTTCCAATTACGGCTTTCCGGGAATTGAAGAGCTGGCAGCAGCTTCGCTGGAGGAAATACAACAGTGCAGGGCCGGCTTCAGGTGCAAATATATTTATCAGACCGCCCAACTGATGAAGGCCGGCAATATCACCAGGGACAGGCTTATGAAGATGAAAACCGAAGCCGCCAGGAAAGAACTAATGACGCTCCCCGGTGTAGGCCCAAAGGTAGCCGACTGCATTCTGCTGTTCAGCGGCTTGAAATATGATGTCTTTCCCACCGATGTATGGGTAAAAAGAGTCATGGAGGAACTGTACCTGAAAAGGGAAGCCGGTCTTAAAGAAATACAGCAGTATGCCAGAGATAATTTTGGAGCTTTGACAGGGTATGCACAGCAATACCTGTTTTACCATGCAAGGCTGAATAAAATAGGGATGTCTCAGGGAAAAAAATAATTGCCAGCCATATGAGTACGGGCTTCATACGGAACTTTTTATCCGCCGCTTCTATATTATATAGTATGACAGCAATAGTAGCTTCACAGCAAATAAGGGCACATATTATAATTTTTATGCAGATGGAGTGGTTTTTATGAAGTGCATAGCAATATTGGAAACGGGTAATTATGTATACAAGCTGGAATCTGCTCTTGAAAGGAAAGGTCTAAAATTCGATATAGTTTCGACTCCATGTAATGTGGCTAAAGGCGGCTGTGGTTTGTGCCTGAAATTTCAGGAAGAGTATCTCCCTGTTGTAAGAAACGCGGCAGTGGAGTGTAATACGCCTGTAAAGGCTTTTTACAGGATTGTACCGGGTTTTGCAAAAAACAGATATCAGAGGATATAGCAAAGAGATTAATTATGAGAAAGATAACGAAAGATAGACGGCGATAGATTACCCATATTATTTTTAAAAATATTTTACATTGTATGTTACAGGTGCTATAATAGGGCTATAAAACGCAGTAAATGATAGGATTTGAGTCACATCAGGCTTATCTTTTCCAAGTTAATAAGATATCCTGAAATGAGCGAATAAAACCTTTTATTTTGAACCTACATCTGTAATAAGGGAGTCTGCTGTCTGGTATTCTA
>JAEVZU010000191.1 GCA_023392075.1 Bacillota bacterium
TCACTCCTGCTTCCTGCATAACCGTTAACAGGTTCAAAGATGCTATGACATTGTTATTGTAATACTTTAACGGGTTGGCTACACTTTCTCCCACCTCGATATATGCGGCAAAATGAATTACAGCTTCAATTTGATTTTCTTTGAACACTTTTCTTATCTCATCAATATTTCTCAAATCAGCCTGAATAAACTTTCCGCCAAGTACAGCTTCCCTGTGACCTTTTTCCAGATTATCCAGCACTATTACATCCTCTTTGGCATCCAGAAGCTCCGCCACAGTGTGGCTTCCTATATATCCGGCACCGCCTGTCACTAAAATCGCCATAAACTCCTACCTCCCGTTTCACTTATACTTTTTATATTAACTGCTCTTCATATCAGCTATTAACACTTGATTTCCACAACATTTTTCAATATTTACTGCATTTGCTGCTTATTTACGGCTACAGCTTTATTTCTCTTGCTCCGTCGCCTATTTCACTGACATAAAACTCCGGAGTTATGCCTGTCTGCTCCTTGTAATTCTTTCCTACCTGCTCAATAAACAACTGCACCTTATCTTCGGGCACTATATTGACTGTACAGCCTCCGAAGCCTGCTCCGGTCATTCTGGCGCCGATTACACCTTCGACCTTCATGGCTTCGGCGGTCATAGTATCAAGCTCTTTACCCGTTACCTCATACAGATCTCTTATAGAGTCATTTGCTTCAACAAGAAGTCTTCCGAGCTCTTTGATATCATTTTTCTTTAAAGCATCAACCGCTTTAAGAACCCTGTCATTCTCATATATAACATGGGTTACCCTTTTCCTGACAACCTCGTTATCAATCTTGTCCTTGTATTGTTCAAATTCTGCTGCTGTAACGGCACATAAATTGTTCTTCCCCGGCAGATACTGCTGCAGGATTCTCAGACCCTCCGCACATTCGCTGACTCTTTCGTTGTATTTTGATTCTCCAAGAGAGCGTTTTTTCTTTGTATTTCCCAGGACTATTTTGCAGCCGTCCAGTTTCAGGGGCAAATATTCATATTTCAATGTGGCGCAGTCAAGAAGTATGGCGTGGTCTTTTTTACCCATTGCAGATGCAAACTGATCCATTATTCCGCAGCTGACTCCGCAGAACTCATTTTCAGTCTTTTGCCCCAATACGGCCAGCTCCACCATATCCACAGGCTTTGTGATACCATGTGCTTCATTGCCCAGAGTAACCAGAGTGATTGCAGTGGCAAGTTCTATGGCTGCAGATGAGGACAGTCCTGAGCCCAACGGAACTGTGTCATGAAAGAGCATATCCACTCCCACAAGCTTATATCCGGCCTTTTGAAGGAAATAGGCAACACCTGCCTGATAATTCCCCCACCTTAAGGTTTTGGCACTCTCAAGCTCATCCAGTTTGACCGCCACCCTGTCTGGAAGATCGGTAGCCGCAAGTCTTAATACATTATCCCCGTTCACCCTGGCCACAACAGTGGAATCCAGACTCAGTGCCGCCGGGAAAACATAACCTCCGCAGTAGTCAATATGCTCTCCAATAAGATTTACTCTTCCCGGACCTGAAAAAATACGCAGATCCTCTTCACTTCCTCCATATATTTCACAAAACTTTTTCTTGAGTTCCTCATAATTTTTACTCATACCGCATGCTCCTTTCAGAAGTTATTAATCATTTCTTTTCCTGCTTTATAATTCCGTGCAGCCGATAGCTTTAATGAAACGGTCAAAAGCCGCCAAACCTTCCTCTGTTTGTTTAAATACGCCGGTATGTTCAAGACAGGTTTCAAACTTTTTGCCTATTTCAAGCTTCAAGATCTCATCTGCACGTTCCGGGTCCATATTTATTCCGTATTTGGCCGCCAATTCCTCAATCCATGGCATATGCTTGTATAATAGATGTTCCGAATTATAAATATCAGCCATACCTGCATTTCCGCAAAGAATTCCCTTGATCTGTTCAATTTCCGTTTTAAGCCTGCCGGGAAGTATTGCAAGTCCCATAACCTCTATAAGGCCGATATTTTCTTTTTTAATATGATGAATTTCCTTATGGGGATGGAATATTCCGTCGGGATGCTCATCGTTGGTCCTGTTGTTCCGCAGTACCAAATCCATTTCGTACTTTCCTGCCTCATTCCTTCTGGCTATGGGAGTTATGGTATTGTGGGGCACCCGGCCGCTGGCACCTTCCGTGAATGCCAGTATATCAACGCTCTCATCACTGTATTCCCTCCATTTGTCCAGCACATACCCTGAGAATTCCACCAGCTGCTCAAGGCTGTCACTGGCAGCGCGCACAACAGAAAGCGGCCATTTGACTGTCCCGATTTCAATACCTTTAAATTCTTCGGAACGGAAGTGCTTTATTACGGCAGCCTTTTGCATTGGAAACAGGTAATTCCCGCCCTGGAAATGGTTATGGCTCAGTATGGACCCTCCCACTATGGGCAGGTCTGCATTTGAACCGCAGAGATAATGCGGGAATTGTCTTACAAAGTCCAGAAGCCATCCGAAGGTCTTTTTGGATATGGTCATGGGAACGTGGTTCTCACTCAAAACAATGCAGTGCTCGTTATAATAGACATAAGGTGAATACTGCAAGTACCACTGTTCTCCGCAGAGGGTCATGGGAATAATCCTGTGTGTCTGCCGTGCAGGAAAGTTGATGCGGCCTGCATAGCCTATATTATCCACACAAAGCATACATTTGGGGTAGCTGCTCTGTGGCTGAAGCCTCTCCATTGCTATGGTCTTTGGATCTTTTTCAGGCTTTGTGAGGTTTATTGTGATCTCCAGGTCGCCGTATTTGGAATTGGCCTTCCACATGATGTTTTTAGAGATCTGGGCAGTCCGGATGTAATTTGACGCCGTACAGAGTTCATAAAAATAATCGGTCGCTGCCTTGATTGATTCCTTCCCGGCCAATTCATTGAATTTTGCTGCTATTTCCGCTTCCCTGGGCATGATAAGTCCCATCAGCCTGGTGTCAAAAAGTTCTCTGCAGGCATACACCTCTTTGTCATACAGACCCTTTTCTCCGGCGTAGTCCAAGAGACGGTCCAGTATTTCCGTCGGGTACTTAAGCTCCTCTTCCTCCGTTTCACCGTCATAAGGTTCATTTAACCGCAATAAATCCAACAACTGGTTCCTGGCAATTATCATATCCAATTTATCAATTAAGCCGTGCTTTTTACCGAATTGAAGAAGTCTTTCAATTTCATAAGCCGGGTTGATCACTTCAACTCCACCCTTCTGTTATTTTATGATTAATTTTCTGCAAATAAAACTTCATAACATGCAATTATACTTATACATTAATAATAGTTTTCTTTAGAAAATCTTTTATTTACCGCAATTTTATAATATTATTATATACAGAGAACAATATTACTTCTCTGATTATTTTATTGCTTTTTGATACTATTTTACGATTTAACAATTATATTTTATAGAATGGAGCACAATATTATGGAAGTATCAAAAGTCTATAAACCAAAGTCCTTCCCCATGGATTTTCCATTCAGTATTAAGTTTACCGATATGGAACCTTTTTATTGCATGAATCATACCTTCCACTGGCATAATTATCTTGAAATAGCTTTTGTAAAAAAGGGCAAGGGAATTTATTATGTTGAAAACAGAACCTATGAGATGAACGAGGGTGATATAGTTGTTATAAATAATATTGAACCGCACTATATGGAGGTTTTGCCCCCTGTCAACATGGTCATGCCGGTAGTAATGTTTGAACCTCAGCTGGTCTGGTCCTCCGAAAGTCTTTTTGATTATAACTACATGGAACCTTTTTTTGAAAGAAGCTCCAATTTCAACAATAAAATTGACAGCAGAAGTGAGATAGGCCGTAAAATTTTTGCAATGCTTTCCGAGATTGAAGACGAATATGTAAACAAAACCGTTGGCTACAAGCTTATGATCAAAGCCAAGCTGCTCCATATTATTACCTATCTTATCAGGCATTACCAGGATTCCAGCAAAAGCACCGAAAGCATAACCTCCAAAAGCAAAAAGCTTGAAAAGCTGGAAAAAGTGTTTGACTATATAAACGGGAACTATTCACAGAGAATAGAGCTGAACACACTTGCAGAACTAGCATATATGTCCCCCAACTATTTTTCAACCTTTTTCAAGCAGTCAACCGGCTTTACACCAATAGAATATCTTAATAAAATGCGTATTTCCAAATCCATTGAAATGCTTCGTGAAACTGATTTTTCGGTGGCTCAGATTGCGATGGACTGCGGTTTCAACAACCTGGCCAACTATAACAAAATTTTCAAACATCTTACCGAAACAACTCCAACCCGGATCAGAAACGGTAAGTAAATACCTAATAAGTAATTTGCTGTTCAGGAGGCCGTTTATGAAAAAAATAGGAGTAATTGCAGATACCCATATACCAGGAAGGGATCATAAGCTCCCCGAATTTTTGCTGGGGGAGCTTGCCGGAGTTGATATGATAATCCACGCAGGGGACATTTGCAGGGACTACGTTATATACGAACTTGAAGAAATCGCTCCCGTATATGCAGTTTCAGGGAATAATGACGATGAATATCTGGAGGCAATGCTGCCCTCAAGAAGGCTTCTTGAAATTGAGGACTGCAGGATAGGTATTATACATGGTCATCACCCCGGAAGGACTGCGGCTGAATGTGCCAAAAAGACATTCACAGGCGAAAATGTAAATTGCGTGGTATTCGGCCACAGCCACATCCCGGTCAATACCATAGTAGATGAAATACTTTATTTTAATCCTGGCTCGGCCATGGATAAGAGACGTCAGGAAAAATATAGCTTTGGAATTTTAAGGGTGGATGGACATTCCATAACCGGAGAAATTATAAAATTTGACAATATAAAATAGTCACCGGTGCTGACAAATCCGGTGACTATTTTATGAGCTGTGTTAAGTAATTTATTTTATAAAACTCAATTTCATTACGTAAATCATTGTTGAATACTTTCAATTTTAACATCAATGTCTACATCCTGGACGTAGTCAACAGCAGCAAACTCGAAACCAAAAAGTCTGAAAAATTCTTTTCTGTATTCTTCCACATCAGATATTTCAGTGATATTTTCATTATTTGCCTCAGCCCAATATTTCGCTACCTGAGCCTGAACTTCAGGGCGCATTTCCCAGTCATCCATACAAATACGGCCCTTGCCGTCCAGCTTTAAATTTCCGGAATACACTCTGTCGCTCAACATCCTGTACATTTGTTCAATAGTACCCTCGTGAATATTCATCTCTTTCATTACCTTGAATAAGACACTGATATATATCGAAATTACAGGAATAGCGGCACTTGCCTGTGTTACCACGGCTTTATTTATTGATACGTACGCATTTCCGCCGATACTGTTCAAATTCTCCGTTATCTTTCCGGCGGTGGCTTCAAGATCATCCTTTGCTCTTCCAATTGTGCCTTTTCTGTAAATGGCATGGGTCATATTGGGCCCCACATAAGTATAGGCAATTGTAACAGCCCCATTTTCCAATACATCTGCCTCTTTAAGGGCGCTCATCCACATTTCCCAGTCTTCACCGCCCATTACGGCCATTGTTTGCCTGATATCTTCTTCGGTGGCAGGTTCTATTGTTGTTTCAGAAACCTGCCGGGAATGAAAATCAACGGTTTTTACAGTACATGGAGCACCAATGGGCTTTAAGACCGAATTAAATACTTCACCTGTAACAGGATGTGTCCTCCTGGGGGAAGCTATACTGTATATGACCAGATCCACCTTGCCGAGATCCTTTTTTATCAAATCGATTGTTTGCTGCTTTATCTCATTTGAGAAAGCATCACCGTTTATACTTTTTGCATACAGGCCTTCCTCTTTTGCAAGCTTTTCAAGAGCGGCAGTGTTGTACCAGCCTGCTGATGCTGTCTTGTTACCTGAGGCAGGTCTCTCAAAAAACAATCCGATTGTAGCCGCACCGCAGCCAAAAGCAGCAGCTATTCTTGAGGAAAGTCCATACCCTGTTGAAGCACCGATTACAAGCACTTTTTTAGCACCCTGGATTTTCTTCTGCCGTTTTACATACTCAACCTGCTGCCTAACATTGTATTCACAGCCTGCAGGATGGGAAGTGGTGCAAATAAACCCTCTGAATTTCGGAGTTACAATCATAACAAACCTCCTGATACTCTTAATAATTTATAGAACATTGAATTAAATTCATTTTTTATAAGTATAACACAATTTGGCAGAAATTAAAACTAGATATTAGTACTTGGTTATAACTATTCCAATTTAGTCAGGAATAATTTCTAACACAAAAAAATAACGGGAAATATCCTTACTTTATAATTTTTTACAATAGCTTAGCAAATAAATAGGGTTATGTAAATGTTTTCTGGGAAATATAAAAGACCTGCAGCACAGCTGCAAGCCTTTTACTCTTTTAATTAAAAATTAAAATTAATTATTTAGCATCAACCTTAGCCATATGTTCGATAAGGTTAACTACTTTGTTTGAATAACCCCATTCATTGTCATACCATGATACGAGCTTAACGAAGTTTCCGTTCAATGCGATACCGGCATCAGCATCGAATATTGAAGTACGTGCATCGTGGATAAAGTCAGTTGAAACAACTGCATCTTCAGTGTATCCGAGGATACCCTTCAATTCATTTTCAGAAGCCTTCTTAACAGCTGATTTGATTTCTTCATAAGTAGCTGATTTTTCAAGACGAACTGTAAGGTCAACAACTGATACGTCAACTGTAGGAACTCTGAAAGCCATACCTGTTAATTTTCCGTTCAATTCAGGGATAACCTTTCCAACTGCCTTAGCAGCACCTGTTGATGAAGGAATGATATTTCCGAGGATTGATCTTCCGCCTCTCCAGTCTTTCATTGAAGGAGCATCAACTGTCTTCTGAGTGTTGGTTGCAGCATGAACTGTAGTCATAAGACCTTCAACTATACCGAAGTTGTCGTTGATAACCTTAGCTAAAGGAGCCAGACAGTTTGTAGTACAGGAAGCGTTTGATACAACTGTCATATCCTTGGTATATTTGTCACTGTTAACGCCCATAACGAACATTGGAGCGTCAGCCGAAGGAGCACTGATTACAACTTTCTTTGCGCCGCCCTTTATGTGAGCTGAAGCCTTTTCAGTAGTAGTGAATACGCCTGTTGATTCAACAACGTAGTCAGCACCGCAAGCACCCCAAGCTATAGCTGTAGGATCCTTTTCAGCAAATACGGCAATCTCTTTACCGTTAACAACCAATTTACCATTGCTGGTTTCAACAGTTCCTTCAAACTTTCCATGAACTGTGTCATAAATTAACATATATTTCATGTACTCAAGATCGATAAAAGGATCGTTTATTCCCTTTACTTCCACATTAGGGTTGTTTATTGCAGCCCTGAAAACGAGACGTCCGATACGTCCAAAACCATTAATACCCATTTTTACTGCCATTGTTGTTACCT
>JAEVZU010000199.1 GCA_023392075.1 Bacillota bacterium
CAAAGTATCTGGCGGGGCATGGTACAATTATTGCCGGACTGGTGGTTGAAAGCGGTAAATTTAACTGGCTTAACGGAAAATTTCCACAGTTTGAAAAGTTTTATGATGAATTTAAAAATAATATAGAGCCCGAAACACTTAAAAAGGAAATGTTTACTAAACGGCTCCGTATAAGGTTTTTGACAGATTTGGGTTCACATGTAAGCCCTCAGACGGTATTTTACTTGTTACAGGGCATGGAAACTCTTTCATTAAGAATGGAAAGGCATACAAAAAATGCACAGGCTGTAGCGGAATTTTTAGATAAGCATCCGCAGGTGAAATCTGTTGCTTATCCGGGATTGAAATCCAGCCCGTATAACAGCCTGGCTCAAAAATATTTTTCCAAAGGACCCGGAGCAATTATGTCCATACGCCTGAAGGGCGGTCTGGAAGCAGCAAAAACTGTGCTCGAAAATGTTCAGGTTTTTGATTATATGGTCAATGTAGGCGATGCCAAATCCTTGATTGTACATTCCGCGACCTCTACCCATTTTGGTCTGAACAAGGAAGAATGTGCAAAAGCAGGTGTCTATGATGATACCCTGAGATTGTCGGTAGGAATAGAAGATACTGAGGATTTGATTAATGACCTTTCGCAGGCTTTGGGAGCTATAAAATAATATGCCTGTAAATTCAAAGCAATGGAACCCGCAAACTGCTTAAAAATAAAATCATATAAAATCATAATAAATAAGGTTTTTAAATAAAGCCATAACTGGTATTATCAAAAGATAAACAGTATATGGCTTGTTTTTTTATGCCGGCAGAAACTCTCAACAAACTAATTGGGAGTTTTGTTATAATTAAACATACCCTCTAATAACAAGGTACAATACGTTTTTGAGTGGCAAAACAGCCGGTGTGAGGCGTGTTGTACAATGTCAATAGAGGGTAATGAGGCAAAAACTTTAATAACCGACTATTTTTATGGGGGTATTGTAATGTATCGTGTACTACTGGTTGATGATGAAGCTTGGGCATTGGTTGGCATCAGAAAAATATTCAAATGGCAGGAAAAGGGCTTTGAAGTAATAGGAGAAACTACAGATCCTGAAGATGCATTCAAAATAATCAATCACCAAAAACCCGACGTGGTTTTTACGGATATACGTATGCCTGAAATATCCGGAATTGAACTCATGAAAATGACAAGGGAAAAGGGCATAAACACCGAGTTCATTATTGTCAGCGGTTTTGCTGAGTTTTGCTATGCTCAGGAAGCACTTAAGCAGGGAGCGTTCGACTATCAGCTGAAGCCTCTTCAGTACGATGAAGCCGAGTGCATACTGGATAGGCTGTTTTCACATCTTGAGAAAAAAAAGCTGGTTGAACATCACATCGAAACCATGAATAAAAACCAAACAATTAATATTAATCACGAGCTTGATAGTCTTTGTACAAGTGAGAACTTTAGAAATCTTTTGAAATATCTGCATCAAAATTACAACAAGGAACTATTTCTGAAGGATCTGTCATCAAGGTTTTTCATTAATGAGACATACTGTTGTGAGTTGTTTAAAAAGGTAACGGGTAAAACCTTTTCGGAATATATGACCGGTTTAAGAATAAAGAAAGCCTGCCAGCTGTTTGAGACGACAGGACTATCTGTAGATGAGGTCGCACAGGAGATTGGGTACAAGGATTATTATTATTTTAATAAGGTATTTAAGAAGTTTATTGGGTTTACACCCTTTCAGTATAAAAAGGGACAAAGATAAACAGTATTTTATGACTATTAAATGTTTGAGGGTGGAGAAAAGATGCTTAAATTAAGTAAATTAACATTGAAGCAGTTGGTTGCCATGATGATTGGATTCTCATTAATCATGATGATATTGGTACAAGTATTTTATTACTCACGTTTTTATACGCTGACACAGGAGCGGGCGCGGAATTACGCTGAAAATTTGATGAATCAGGTTAATGAACAAATGCTTACAATTAACAAGGGTATTGAAAATGGTACCTCCACTATTGCATATAACAGACATGTTCAGGAATACCTTGCAACCCCTGATGTTCAACGCAAGCTGATACAACTGTATCCCTTTGTATTGGATGTACTGCAATATGTAAAGTCTTCAGACGAGAATATTTATGATATATTGTTGACTGACAGAGATGGGAAACTTGTTACCTCAGTGGATAGTTATAAAAATGATATCTATATGGAACTTCTAAAAAAATATGGATTTACCGATAAACAGTTTAAAACTCCCGTACATACTTCGGTTATTAAGGATACTGATGATATGTTTTATTATTATGCCTATATTATGCCGATTTTTTCTACTACTCAAAAAGTAGACCTGTTTAATAAGATTGGTACCTGTGTTGTCATCTGTAAAACCAATGTTCTTGAAAAGATGGTTTTGAATGTTTCGGTATCAAAAAATTCCCATTTCTTTATAATTGATAAAAACAATGTCATAGTTTCCGGAAATAATAGAACCGATCAAGGAAAAGTATTCGACAGCCATTTTATTGACAATGGCAATTCGGATGTGGAAGAACAAATGGTTGATTATGATGGAAAAAAGTCAATAGTTCAATATAAAACTCTTGCCAAAACTAATTGGAAAATTGTCAGTATGATTCCCCTGGCTGAATTGGTCAGTGATATGGAATCTATTAAAAGCTTCGGCCTTTGTATCGGATTGATTACTATTTTGATTCTTTTATTGATTGGTGCCTTTTTCAGTTATAGTATTACACATCATATTTCTCAGTTGGTGAAATTCATGCATGAGATTGGTGAGAATAATATCAAGCAAAGGTTGAAAATTTCCGCTCCCAATGAAGTCGGGAGGATTGCCGGAGATATCAACCGTATGCTGGACAAGCTCGAGGATATGACCAGAAGTATTTTTACCACCCAGTCCAAGCTTTATGAGGTTGAGCTGTCCAAAAAACAATCTGAGTTATCTGCCTTGCAAAGCCAGATCAACCCTCATTTTTTGTATAATACACTGAACTGCATCAGCAGTATAGGGGTGGCAAATGATATTCCTGAGATTGTAAATATATCAGCAGCTATGTCCAGAATTTTCAGATACAGCATTAAAGAGGAAGACATTATATTCATTAAGGATGAAATTGCATGTATAAATGATTACCTCAGCATAATTAAAATCAGGTATCAGGATAAGGTATCGGTCAGTATGAAGGTAGATGAAGCAATCTATGAAAGAAAAACTGTTAAAATGATTTTGCAGCCAATTGTTGAAAATGCAATTTACCATGGGCTTGAGCTGAAAAAAGGTAAAGGTGTTTTAATAATTCAGGGAGGTATTATTGATAACAGGTATATTCAATTTGTTATAAGTGATAACGGAAAAGGAATGAATACACAGGCGTTGGAGAATTTACTGCTTCAAATTAGCTCACCCGATGAAGAACTGAATACAAAGATAAGGACTAAAAAGGGCATCGGCCTGGCAAATATAAATAACCGGATAAAGCTGATGTTTGGGGATGAATATGGTATTCATATCGAGAGTATTGAGAACGAGGGAACAAGAGTTTATTTAAAATTGCCTGAATTAGAATAGAAATGAACCGAATTTAAGACAAAATATACCGAGCAATTTACATTTATGTTATGGGTTATGCTGTATATAATTGAGTCTGCAACCCAATAATCATTCAATGTTATCAAGAAAGGAAAACTATCATGAGCTCGGTTTATAATTTACAGCCAGGCAATAAAGCCGCCGGCAAACAGCCTGACAGCAATTCCAGGCTGCAAAAAAACCTCAGATTCAAACAGAATATCCCATTACTGGTCATGTTTATTCCCGTGCTGCTATTCTATGTTATATTTAAATATTTGCCAATAGGCGGCCTGGTAATTGCATTCAAGGATTATAACTTTGCAGATGGAATATTCGGAAGCCAGTGGGTTGGTCTTAAAAACTTTCATATGCTTTTTAACGGCACAAACACTGTTAACATAATACGAAATACCTTTGTACTTAGTCTTCTGGAGATCATCTTCGGATTTCCTGCACCGATCATATTAGCTATTCTTTTAAATGAAGTGAGAAAATCCTGGTTTAAGAAATCCATCCAAACAATCATTTATGTACCACACTTCTTTTCGTGGGTTATTATCGGGGGAATAATAGCAAATATATTCTCTCAAGAGTCCGGTATAATTAATCATTTTGTTAAAATGATCAGCGGCCAGCCTTATCCATTTATGTATAAACCCCTATCCTGGGTATCATTGTTTGTAGGTTCGGGAATCTGGAAGGAAGCCGGGTTCGGAACAATAGTATACCTTGCCGCCCTGACAGGTATTGATCCAAGTTTGTATGAAGCTACTGCAATTGATGGGGCAAATAAATGGAAACAAATATGGCATATTACAATTCCCGGAATAAAGCCTACTATTATCACGCTTTTTATTCTTTCAACAGGAAGAGTCATGGATATTGGTTTTGATCATGTATATATGCTTCAGAACAGTGTTGTTAATAATATTGCTGATGTAATCAGCACATATATCTACCGGGTCGGGTTACAGGGTGCAAAGTTCAGTATCACCACTGCCATGGGTATGTTTGAGTCTCTGGTTGGTTTGGCGCTTGTGCTTTTCTCCAACTGGATAGCTCGCAAATTCGGCGAAAGTTTATGGTGAGGGAGGTATATCTATATGAAAGATACAATGAGTGAAAAAATATTTTATATATTAAATTATTTTATATTAACTATAGCCGGACTGTGCTGTCTTTTCCCGCTGTTGCATATAGTGGCATTATCCCTGAGCGGTTCCGAAGCGGTAATGTCCGGCAAAGTAAGCATTTGGCCGGTAGAATTCAGTATTGAATCTTATCTCTTAATGTTAAAAGGAACTTCAATAGTCAACGCTTTTAAAAACAGTATAGTAATTACTCTGGTTGGTGTGCTTTTAAGTATGACAGCAACCATACTGGCGGCATATCCATTATCAAGAAAATATTTTTATGCACGTAACTTTTTTACAATGCTTATAGTATTTACAATGCTGTTCCGCGGCGGACTGATTCCATCATACCTGGTAGTAAAAAGTCTTGGTCTCGTGAACAATTATGGATCACTTTGGCTGCCGGGATTGATAAGTACCTATAATATGCTGGTACTCCGCACTTTTTTCCAGAACATACCTGAGGAGCTTGAAGAGGCTGCAAGAATGGATGGCTGCAGTGAGGTGAGGCTGATAATACAGATATTCCTTCCCTTATCATTGCCGTGTATCGTGACACTTTGTCTTTTCTATGCGGTGGGATATTGGAATTCATTTATGAATGTATTGATTTATATTAATGAAACAAGCAAATTCAATCTTTCGGTTTTGGTAAATCAGATGATCAGAAACCAATCACTTCTTGATCCCACTTATATACAGGCAGAGGATATTTCCATGGCCACTCCCGAAGGAATCCGGGCGGCTGGTATCATGGTTATGGTAGTTCCGATGCTGTTGGTATACCCATTTTTGCAAAGATTCTTTGTAAAGGGAGTTATGCTTGGATCAGTTAAGGGCTGATATGTTAATCAATGGTGAAATCATATCGGGCAAAGCACATTGCCTTGCCTGTATGAAATACATAATTTTAAAGGAGATAAAAATGAAAAAGCTTAAAAAGTCTGTAACTGCTTTTTTGGCAATGTCACTTTTGTTAACGGCTGTATTGTCAGGATGTGCAGGAAAAGAGAATGAAGAAACAAAAAATGTACAGGATGGCGGATCTCAGAATAGAGGTAAAATCTCTGTGT
The DNA here is from genome assembly GCA_023392075.1 of Bacillota bacterium. Classification (GTDB taxonomy): domain Bacteria; phylum Bacillota; class Clostridia; order Acetivibrionales; family DSM-1351; genus Ruminiclostridium. The sequence continues at coordinate 5,803 of JAEVZU010000199.1, forward strand.
CCGTTTATGACCGCGGTAATGTGCCGGCCGCTGAGGGAACTATTGAAAACAACCGCTGGACAAAATGGATCAATGAAAATGGACCAGTAGATGTGGAATTTGTTGCTATACCAAGAAATGATTCAGCTCAGAAAATTAATGTTTTATTTGCGTCGGAAAGTGCTCCTGATTTGATTTTTGAATATTCTCCGGCTACAAAGACACCTTTATACAATCAAAAGCAATTAATGCCAATTGATGATATGATTCAAAAATATAGTACGGTTTATAAAAACTATCTGGAACAATACCCGGCATTGAAAAAAGCGGCTGCAATGTCTGACGGAAAAATGTATCAGTTCGGGAAATTGAATAGTGCAGGTCCGCTCAGAGCAATTATTATCAGGGCTGATTGGCTGCAAAAGCTGAATCTTGATGTACCAAAAACTGCTGAAGACTATTATAAGGTTGCCAGGGCCTTTGCTGAGAAAGATCCGGATGGAAACGGTAAAAATGATACATATGGAATGGCACTTAGCGGTGATGCCAACCTGACTGTGGATCAAATGTTTCAAAGCTCTTCTTCCTGGCTGGTTGAAAATAACGAACTTGTTTACGGCTGGGATCAGATTAAAGCAAAGCTTGAGTTTAAGAAGAGGCTTTTTGATGAAGGTATCATAGACAAGGACTACATGAATGACAATAAAGGTGCTAAGGCTTCGCAGGATTTTGTCAGCGGCAAAGTCGGTATTTATCCGGCGCTGATATCGAATTGGAGGGATTTCACGGTAAAACAGTATGCAACATTGAAGAAAAATGTACCGGAAGCAAAACTTATGGCTATTCCTTATGCCGAAACAACGTTTGGCCGTTTTAATCCTACATTTAATAATCCGGTTCAGATGACTGCAGTTGTTAATGCCCGCTGCAAGAATCCTGAAGCAGTTATGAAATATGTGGATTTTATTAGCAGCAAGGATACCGGGTTGGCCCTCAATTACGGCATTGAAGGTGTTCACTACAGGATGGAAAGCGGCAAGCCTGTGATTATTGATGCAGAAAAACATAAAAATGAAGTGTCTTATAATGTTGACTTCAGAATGCTGCTGGGAATAAATGCAATGGAGGATTATGCCAGCGATACTGATGATTTCAACTTGAATGACCCTATTGAGAAAGAGGGTTACGAGATGTATAAAAATGCATTGAAAATTTATCTTGATACAAGCGTACCATATGCTGAACTTACTCATTCGGAACATATGCCGCAATTGCCTAATGATCTCTCTACCATAAACGCAAATATCAATATGACTGATTTCTTTGATAAAGCTGTTGTAAGCGGCTCCTCCTATACTGTTGATAAGGCTATGAATGATGCGAAAGCCGCATGGGAAAAAGGCGGCGGAAAACAGATTGAAGACTGGATGAAGAACTGGTATATGGCAGATAAGGATAAGGCTTTTCTTGCCAAGGATATCTACGATATTATTGATAGTGAGAAGAAGCTCAGTAAATTGAAGTAATATAGTGAAATGGCATAAGATCAGGCTTTGCAGAATTTCTCTGTAAAGTCTGATTTTATATAGCTGATTAAAAAATAATTAGGTTCCGAGAAAGGGATGCATTTAATGTTTAACGTATTTTCCAAAGACTTTGCGGTCGAGATATTTTATGATAGTTTTGAAGATTCCTGCATAGGGTATGCTTTACAGGATTTAAAGTCCGATATAGGAAAAGCATGCGGCAGGCAGCCTGAAATAAATAGATATCTGCCCGAAAGAGAAGATGGTTATATAGTTGCCGGATGTATTGAGAATTGCAGGTTCCGGGATTTTATCCGCAATAAGGGCATTGATATGTCAGGAATGGAAGGTGAATGGGAAAAATATAAGCTTATCACCTTTGGAGACGAGAACCGGAATCTGGCAATTTGCGGCAGTGACCCCAGAGGCACAATGTGGGGAATATATGAGTTCTCCGAGAAGTATCTTGGGATAGATCCACTGTATTTTTGGACAGATAACATACCCGACCGGAGAGAGGAGCTGCAGCTATATCAGATAGTTTATACAGACAGTCCTGTAACCTGTAAATTCAGGGGGTGGTTTATTAATGATGAGGATCTTTTGACAGGCTGGAGATATGAGAATAAAAATCAGCGGCAGGATATTTGTTTTGCGGAAAATTATCAACCTATTCTGGAGAAGATTATTGAAACGGCATTAAGACTTAAGCAGAATCTTATCATACCCTGCAGTCATCTTAATATAATGGAGCCTGCACAGGAGAATATTATAAGGATGATTACCGAAAGAGGGCTTTTCATATCCCAGCATCATGTTGAACCGCTGGGAGTCAGCGGCTTTACACTGGAAAGCTACTGGAACAGCGAAGGAAGGGGGGCACCGTCTTATGTAGCCCAGCCTGAGAAGTATGAAGAGATATGGAAGGCCTATGTACAAAAATGGGCAAAGTACCCCAATGTCATATGGCAGCTGGGGCTTAGAGGAAAGGGAGATCAGCCGGTATGGCATAACGATGCCAGGGTGCCTGATTCCATGGAAGATAGAGGCAGACTGATATCAGCGGCCATATCAAAACAGAAGGAAATAGTTAAGGAAGTACTTAAGAATAATAACTTTTATTCAACTTCAACATTGTGGATGGAAGGAATGGGACTTCAGAAAGAGGGGTATCTATCCTTCCCGGAAAATACAATAATTATTAATGCCGACTTTGGACCCACCCAGATGTGGGGTGAAGGCTTTTATTCGGTAAATAGAAACAAAAAACATAAGTACGGTATATATAACCATGTTGCTTTTTGGAGCTGCGGACCTCACCTGGTACAGGGAACTTCTCCTGATAAAATTTATTTTAATCTCAAGAATGCCTTTGATATAGGTGATACAGCCTATTGCATAACAAATGCGGCCAACTTCAGAGAAATGGTTATGGAAATTAAGTTTATAAGTAGAATTACATGGAATATCAATTCCTCCTGTGTGGATGGTTTTTTATTGGAATGGTCAAATGAACAATTTGGAGAAAAATGTGCGGCACAAATTGCAAAACTTTACAAAAACTTTTTTGAGGCATATCACAAAATTGATAATTGCTTAATTCCGGGCAATATGATTTTACTGGATGGAATGTTAAAAAAAGTAGGACTTAAGTTGCTTCAAATAATCGGGGGAGAAGGACTGGTGCCTGATAAATTGCAAAATACCAGACTTTATGAATTCAGTTCACAAGAGGATTTTGTGCAATACTATAAAAATGCCTCGGCTGAAAGTCTGAAAAGATGGGGAGTGGTATACAATACAGCATGTATTATATTGCCTGATTTAATTGAAAGCAGACAGCAATTTTTTATTGACAATATTATAGTTCAGCTGGAAATCATAATAGGGCTGTATGAATGGGTACATAATCTGTCGCTTGCTTCCGAAGAGATGCTTGCTTTGGGAGGCGGCGGGCAGTTTGAATACTGTGCCGGGGAGGCAATATTTGCACTTGAAAAAATATTGCTAGATCGGAGAAAGGCTGAACAGGGGAAATGGAATGGATGGTATTTAAATGATCAACTTATCGGTATCGGTCAATTAATTGGCAGAACGAAGGAAATATTACCAAACCAGGGGGGATAAGCCAAGTGGATAAAAAGTATAATGTTTTAATGATCAGTACTGACCAATGGCCTGCCTCCTTAATGGGAGCAGCCGGGCACCAGGTTGTTATGACGCCCACACTGGACAGGCTGGCAGGGGATGGTATCAGGTATACAAACTGTTATTCCGAATGTCCGGTTTGCATACCTGCACGAAGGTCCCTGATGACAGGCACCACGCCTAGAACCCATGGTGATAGAGTTTATTCGGATACTATGGAAATGCCCTGTGTTCAGACTTTAGCCCAAAGCTTCAGAGACGCGGGGTATCAGGCATATGCAGTGGGAAAGCTGCATGTATATCCTCAAAGAAACAGAATAGGTTTTGATGATGCGGTCATAACTGAAGAGGGAAGGTACGAGTTCGGAGTTGTTGATGATTATCAGGTCTGGCTTGGTGAACATGGGTATACGGGAAGGGAATTCTCACATGCCATGGGAAACAATGTATATTATACACGCTCCTGGCACCTTCCCGAACAGGTTCATCCTACTAATTGGGTAACCAGTGAAATGACAAGAATGATTAAAAGGAAAGATCCGGCCAGACCGGCTTTCTATTATGTGTCATATCAGTATCCCCATCCTCCGCTTGTTCCTTTGCAGAGTTATCTGGATATGTATGGCAATGCTGAAATAGATCTGCCCGAATCCGGAAATTGGATCAATGATGATGTATATCCCATAAAGGCGTTACGGTATGAGGCTGCAAATTATTCAAACAGGGAGGTGATCTTAAGCCGGAGAGCATATTATGCTCTTGCTACACATATAGACCATCAGATACGGTTATTAGTAGGAACGTTGAGGGAAGAAAATATGCTTGATAACACTATTCTGGTTTTTCTCAGTGATCACGGTGACATGCTTTTTGAGAATGGAATGGTGGGAAAGAGAGTTTTTTATGAAAATGCCGCAAATGTCCCCTTTATAATTTCAGGGAGCCCGGTTAATACTCATAGAGGGACTGTTGATACCAGGCTTGTATGCCTGGCAGATATAATGCCTACACTGCTTGATATGTGCGGTATACCTGTTCCTTCAACGGTAGAGGGGATTTCTGCCTTATCCAATACAAAGAGGGAGATGCTTTACGGAGAAGTAAGTGACGGAAACAAGGCAACAAGGATGGCTCATGATGGAAGGTTCAAGCTGATATATTATCCGGTAGGAAATTATATACAAATGTTTGACTTGAAAAGTGATCCAAAAGAAATTAATAATTTAGCCGGAAAATCAGAATATATGGATACTGAAAAAAAACTTACTGGATTCCTGATAAAAAACCTTTATAACGGAGATGAAAAATGGGCTGAAAACGGGCGCCTTGTGGGAAACAAAGATATTCCCTTCAAAAGCTTACCCGATTACGGCTTGTATAATCAAAGAGGAGGCCATTGGCCGCCGCCTTCAGGTTATTCAAATTCCGGTAAAAACGGATGAAAGTTAAAATATGATAAATTATAATCCTTTGGGTAAGAGCAGCTTCTAAATTATCCATGCTTCATTTCAACTAAATTCGACCCTTTGTAACATATCGGCATTAAAAGAATATAATGACATTGAAAATTCTCTTTTAAGCAATACCAATGATGTTTGATATTTTGTGCTGCCAGGACAAGAATTAACCCAACAAAAATCACATACACCATAAGGTGGGCACGGGAGAATTTTACACTATTATGCAAACAATCTAAATCAAATTTGTAGCAAATTCAATGAAAGGCTGATAAAAATGGATACTGCCAACAATAAAATTGCTATTCTGGATGACTTTTTTCCAAATCTCACCACAGGTTTCAGAGTAGCCGAGTTCAATTATTATCTTGAGAAGTTCCAAAACTGTGAGGTTTATGTTCATAGGTATGACGATCATCATCCGCAATATGCCGCTGTTTATCCCCAGTTTAAGGATAAGGTAAAGTCATTTTTACAGTTTGATTGGACAGGAAAGTCCTATGGTTTATTTTACACAGTTTTTCTGAGTAACGCAGCCCAATTTTACTTTGCATATGAACTGGCAAATACCCCATTTATTTTTGAACTATATCCCGGAGGGGGATTTTGGTTCAATGATGACGAGGTCGATACCAGGCTGATAAAGGTTTTTAGTAATCCGCTTTTCAGGAAAGTTATTGTCACACAGAAAATAATCTATGATTATATAATTAACCGGGGTTTTGTCGCACCTGATAAAGTTTCCTACATCTATGGAATGGTAACCTACCCCGAATATTTCCATCCGACGGTGCGGAAACAATTTTTTGGAAAAGATAAAAATACTTTCGATGTCTGCTTTGTAGCCCACAAGTATATGCCGCTTGGAATTGACAAGGGTTTTATGATTTTTATTGATACCTACAAAAAATTGTTAAAGGAAGCAGATAATATCCGGTTTCATGTTGTTGGTAATTTTGAGGCGGATGAAGTTGACGTCAGCGGAGTGGGGAGCAGGATTTTTTTCCATGGTCTCAAAGACAAAAGCTTTTTCCCGGGTTTCTTTTCAAAGATGGACATTATTGTTTCGCCAAACAGACCTTTCATACTCATACCAGGCAAAAACATCGACGGTTTTCCGACAGGCTGCTGTATTGATGCTGCCTTGCACAACGTTGCAGTTTTCTGCACCGACGAACTCAACATGAATGAACACTTTAATCATAAGAAGGACATTTTTATTATTAATCCGGATGCTGAAGAAGTCGCCGAAAACATTCTCAAATATTATAATGACCCCGCCGGGCTATACCGGATGTCGGCACGCGGGCAGGAAAAATTCAGGGAGATTTTTGACTTTGATAAACAAATGAAAGCCAGGGCTTCAGTTATGGAACAATTTATATAAAACCATGTGCAGCTGCTGCTTCATGTGCGTTTCTCATAATTGGGCGATGTTTATATTGACAAACAGGTCTATATAATATAGACTGGAATTGCAGGTCTATACTATATAGACTAAGGGGGAATTAACATGAATGAATATAAATTGTCGCAAAGTGAAACGAGATTTGCAGAAATGATCTGGCAGCATGAGCCAATCGGCTCCGGCGAACTGGTAAAGCTGTGTGCAAAAGAAATGAAGTGGAAAAAGTCCACTACCTATACGGTTCTAAAAAATCTATGTGAAAAGGGTATCTTTCAAAATAAAAATGCTGTTGTTACCTCACTTTTAAAAAAGGAGGAGTTTTATGCAAAGCAGAGCAGGCGTTTTGTGGAGGACGCCTTTGGAGGTTCACTGCCAAAATTTCTGACAGCTTTTATGGGCGGCAAAAAGCTCAGCGAACACCAGGCCGAGGAACTCAAAAAGCTGATTGACGAGAACAGAGGTTAATGCCATGTGGTGCTATACACTGTTTCCTGTAATTCTGAATATGAGTCTTACCGCGGGGCTCGTTATTATGTTTGTGCTGCTGGCCCGCCTGCCGTTGAAAAAGGCACCGAAAGTATTCTCCTATGCGCTATGGGCGGTTGTATTGTTTCGGCTTCTCTGTCCCATATCGTTTTCCTCGGGTTTTTCGATTTTGAGCATCTTTAATTCTCCAACCGTAACAAACGGCAGTATCACATATATTCCAAACAATATCGTTCATATGCCGAACCCTAAAGTGGATTTGCCGCTTCCTGGTATCAGCCGGGCCATTAACGGATCCCTGCCTCAGGGGGAGGAGCAGATTGTTGCCGACCCGCTGGAGGCGCCGATGGCAATTGCCACATTTTTGTGGCTTATGGGCACTGCAGCCATGCTGGTTTATAGTATTGTTTCGGTAATGATTTTAAAAAAACGCCTGAAAATTGCCCGGTGCATGGACAGGAACATTTTTGAGGCTGACAACCTGAAAACACCTTTCGTGCTTGGTATTTTCAGGCCAAGGATATACATTCCCACGGGATTGACGGAGGAGGAAAAGGTATATATCATCCGGCATGAACAGACGCATCTACGCAGGCTTGACCATATCATAAAGCCTTTGGCTTTTTTGGTTCTGAGCATCCATTGGTTCAATCCGCTGGTGTGGGTCGCTTTTGTTGTCATGAGTACGGATCTGGAACTATCCTGCGATGAACGGGTAATAAAGGAAATGGGCAGCGGGATCAAAAAGGCCTATTCAAAGTCACTTTTATCGCTGGCGTCGCAAAAGCACATAATAAACGGAAGCCCGCTTGCCTTCGGAGAAGGAAATGTCAAGGGAAGAATCAAAAATGTGCTGAATTATAAAAAACCTGCCTTTTGGATTATTGCAGCAGCGGTAATCTCAATAGTGGTGCTGTATACCGGACTGCTGGCAAACCCGGAACAGAAGCCGCCACTCTCTGAAATAGCTGAAAAAATTGAATTTTCCATGTATGAAAGTGCACAGGGCGGATATACTTTGAACATTTTAAATAAAAGTCAGAACGATATATCCTCTTGCAGTATGGAAATCTATAACAAGAGAAGAATGGAAGAAGGAAGTAAAAGTATATTTACCAGAAAAAATTTTAGAATAAAAAGTAAAAGCAATGCTGTAATAGAAGTTAACCTTGATTTTGATGAGGACCAATATGTGCGTTTTCAATGCCATAGGGGATTAAGGCTGAAAAGTAACAGATTAACAATAGAAGGTGCATTATCCGCACTGTGTAATCCTTTATCGGACAGTTCAACCTTCACAACAGGCGGTACCGGCGAAGGTGCACAGGGGCTCATACCCTATGCGGCGCAGCAGACGTCGCTGGAGCCCATCACAGCAAAATGGTCACCCCAGCAGAAGGTTGATGCTGTCGGGATGGCGGAGTTGGATTACGCATCGGAGGATATTGTAATTTTTCATGGCTACTTCGGATTATTTGTATATGATCTGAAATCACATGAAATTATCCGCAGCCTGGATTTGGAACCGCTTAATTGTACTGCCATACAGGGCGATGATTACTGCGATGTATCGGTCAGCAAGGATGGAAATACAGTGCGGCTCCATCGCATGAGCAGCAATAATATGTATGTATATACCGTTTCCAGCAATACCCTGCGGGAAACGCCGTATGAACGTATTAGTGACCGGTTTGGCAGCAGCTTTGTATCAATAGCAGATGTGGTTGATTCAAATCAACTGGGGCTTTACAGTTATAACGCAGTCAAATTCGATACTGGAGAATTCG
>JAEVZU010000214.1 GCA_023392075.1 Bacillota bacterium
CGCCGTGAATCTGCCTGCTCATTTTACCTCCACAGTTTTCCGTTCAAGCCAGGTATTGTTCTTGGTTTAAGCTTTCGTACAGCCTCCGGATAACACTTATTAGTTTTCAAACAATAAGAATAATCAGTCTCGGCAGGCTGAGGACAACTGCAGATATGACCGCAGTTGTGTACATAAGCCTGTTCGCTCTTGGTATGTCATCTATTTGAATATTCCTTATATTGTCACCAATGGTGGGCTTCTTTACAAGCTTTCCGAAATAATATGCATCTCCGGCCAGCTGAACCTTCAGTGCTCCTGCACACACGGCTTCAGTTCTGGCGCTGTTGGGACTGGAATGATTTCTTCTGTCCCTTTTGTAAATCCTGAGAGCATTTGTTACATCCAGCCTGTTCAGGAAACTTGCCAGAATCATTGCATATGCCGAAAATATGGCCGGTATGAAATTCATTACATCGTCAAGCCTTGCGGCAAACCTTCCGAAATAAAGATATTTTTCATTCTTGTATCCGATCATTGAATCCAGTGTGTTAACTGCCTTATATAAAAAGCCCAGGGGAGCTCCGCCAATTACAAGAAATATCAGCGGGGCCACAACCCCATCGGAAGTATTCTCTGCAACTGTTTCAACAGCAGCTCTGGTAATTCCGTCCTCTGTCAGATTTTGAGTGTCCCGGCCCACTATCCAGGAAAGATATTTTCTCGCGTCAGGCAGATCTCCGTTTTTAAGCTGATAGTATACTCTCATGCTCTCTGTCTTCAGGCATTTTGTGGCCAGTATCTGGTAACAGAATATTGATGAAATGACAACTTCCAGCACAGGGCTTAGCCTTGCTGCAAAATATAGTACGGTAAACGGAACAGCGAAAGAAACGGCGGTTACCAGTATTGTCAATACCATACCGCCAAGAAATTCCCCCTTCGGTGTGCCAGGCAGCAGCTTCCTTAGAAGATTTTCTCCTTTTGAAATCATCCACCCCATAAACCTTACCGGATGTGGCAGCCACTGCGGGTCTCCGAATATTAAATCCAATATGAAACCGATTATGACGGCGATCAGTAAATTCATTTGCCAGGACCTCTATGTGATAATTATTTAAACAAACTGTAAAATACCATTTTATCAGTTTTCTCTGGGTGATACCAGATACAATAATGCATTGACTATGGCAGCCGCTACATTGCTGCCACCCTTTCTTCCCCTGGCAACAATATACGGAACATTCAGCTTCATGATTAACTCCTTTGATTCGACTACATTGACAAAACCCACAGGAGCCCCGATTATAAGCGCCGGAAGTATCTGCTTTTCCCTTATAAGCCTTTCAAGCTCCATCAAAGCAGTGGGCGCATTACCTATAGCAAATATAACAGGCTTCTTAATTTCAGCGGCTTTTCTCATTGATACCACCGCCCTTGTTATACCTTGGTCTGCTGCCTTTTCCGCCACATCCTCATCGGACATAAAGCATTTGACCTCACAGCCGCATCTCTTTAACGCCGCTTTATTTATTCCCGCCATAGCCATCTGAGTGTCTGTAACAATACAAATACCTTCCTTGATTGCTGCAATGGCCGTATTCATTGCAGCCTCGGAAAAACATAAATTATCTGCGTACTCAAAATCAGCAGTTGTATGAATAACTCTCTTTATTACCGGCTCCTGCTGTATGTCAAAAGTCCTGCCGGCAAGTTCCCGGCTTATAATTTCAAAGCTTTTCATTTCAATTTCCATGGGTTTAATTATATTCATCCGGGTACCTGTCGCCTTTCTATATCCCTTCCTCGATAATTCTGTATATATAATCCATATCCAATGCCTGCCGCAAGGCATCGGCAAGCAAATCGTACTGTCTTTCCTTATACTCATTCAGGTTGAAGGACGTATTTTTAATATATTTCAGCCCTTTTTCCCTCATCAGAGCATCTGCTATTTCGAAAAGCACATCCTCGCTGTCAAAAATTCCATGTACATACGTTCCGTATACATTACCGCTATACATTCCGTCAAGCTTGATCAAGCCGTCAGTTTCAGAAAGGCGGGAGAGGTGTGGTATGATATGGTTTTCACCGTTTTTGCACTCCTTGCTCCCTGGTTCCTCCGTCAAACAGGTCTGACCCATATGTATTTCATAGCCCTGGAAGGTCTTTCCGCTCAAGCCTTTGAATATGCCCTTAACATCGGCAAAAGTTCCTGTAACCCTTGATCTGGTCTTCTGATCTTCAAATACGGTTTTTGCTTTCAGCAGACCCATACCCCGGATATCTCCTCCCTGTTCAACTCCAAACGGGTCTGAAATTGTGTCGCACAGCATTTGATAACCTCCGCAGATACCGATTACCGGCTTATTATGGGACGCATGCTTAAGGATACTTGCCTCCAGCCCGTTCTCCCTCATCCATTTCAAATCGGCTATGGTGTTTTTACTGCCTGGTATAATTATCAGGTCCGGACTGCCAAGTTCACCCACACTCGCAGCATATCTCACAGATGCACATTCTATGTGTTCCAGAGAGTTAAAGTCGGTAAAATTTGAGATCCTCGGCAGTCTGATAACTGCAATGTCAATAAGTCCGGGAGATTGACGGTTTTTGAATCTCTCAGTGAGGCTGTCCTCATCATCTATATCCACCGAAAGATAAGGCACAACACCTATTACAGGTATATGTATGAGATCCTCCAGCATATTCAGGCCGGGTCTGAGGATTTCCGGATCACCTCTGAATTTATTTATTATGGTACCCTTTACGTACTTTCTTTCCGATTCATCCAGCAGCATAACCGTACCGAACAAAGAGGCAAACACGCCTCCCCTGTCTATGTCACCTGCTATCAATACAGGAGCTTTCACCATCTGTGCCAGACCCATATTGACAATATCCTTCTGCTTCAGATTAATCTCGGCCGGACTGCCGGCTCCTTCGATAACAATTATGTCATTTTCCCGGGAAAGGCTTTCATAGGCCTCCATTATACCTGGTATTAACTGTTGTTTATATTTAAAATACTCCACAGCGGCCATGTTTCCAATGGGGCTGCCGTTTACGATTACCTGTGAACCCTTGTCACTGGTGGGCTTAAGCAAAACAGGATTCATCCTTATATCCGGAGCCTTTCTTGCTGCCTCTGCCTGAACCACCTGGGCCCGGCCCATTTCATATCCATCAGCGGTGATAAACGAGTTCAGAGCCATGTTCTGAGACTTGAAGGGCGCCACCCTGCAGCCATCCTGTACGAATATACGGCACAACCCCGCCACCAGCAGGCTTTTACCCGCATTTGACATTGTACCTTGAATCATTAGTGACTTCGCCATAACTTTATCCCTATCCTCTTACTTCACTTTACTATTTCTTACATCTTAAATCTATCTTTAAGAGCTTAAATATTTCCAGCTCTTGATTTTCCAAATTCACTGCATTTTTGCACAAAGTTTTCAGCAAACCCGGCATTCCCGTAAAAATGCATATGGGGATATCCCGCAGCTACGGTTTCATCTGCAAAAATGCATTCCCATTTTCTCTTCCCGTCAGGTTTGAGAGCCTCAAAATTACAGCCGTTATCGTCACTGTCACTGTAATGGAATTCATGGGCGTTGATGCTCTCACCCTTTTTGCAAAGCAGATTGTCGGTATTTGCTTTGAGTGTGGCATATCCGAATCTTGACAGCCTGTCCTGCATGGAGCTTTTGCCTATCAAAGCCCCAACCATCGGATAGCTCTTTTTATCCACAGAAGTGATAGACTGCTGCAGATACATAAACCCTCCGCATTCGGCATAGGTGGGTAATTTCTTTTCTATTGCCGATTTTATGCTTGAGAGCATGCTCTTGTTTTTACTCAGCTCTTCGGCATACAATTCCGGGTACCCTCCTCCAAGGATCAGTCCATCGGCACTTTCCGGTATGGCTTCATCCTTTAGCGGTGAAAAGCTGGTGAGTTTTGCACCCAGCAGCTCAAGCAGCTCAAGGCCATCCCTGTAGTAAAAGCAAAAGGCTCTGTCCCTGGCCACTGCTATGTTGCAGCTGTAGTTTTTGTGTATCTCCACAGGAGCATATTGGATGGAGCGCGCTGCTTGTGACAGCTGCAGCAGTCCGTCAATATCAATATACTTACCGGCATTCTCAGCCAGAAGCTCCAGCTTTAGCTTTATATTCTCTATTTCAACGGAAGTTACCAGACCAAGATGTCTGCTCTCAATAACTGCTTCCCGCAATGCCGGTAAAAATCCGTAAACCCTGATGCCGGTTTTTTCTTCAATCATTGGCTTATACATCTCATACATCGCAGGAGTTACAGAGTTTATTATTACCCCCCTTATATTATTATCAGGCAGAAAATCCCTAAAACCCTTGATAACGGCTGCAATGGACAGTGACATCCCCTTGGGATTGACTACAAGCACCACAGGAGCGCCGGTAAGCTTTGCCATAGTGTATGTTGAATGGCTGCCGTCACCGCCCAGTCCGTCATAAAACCCCATTACCCCTTCAATAACCGATATCTGAGCTCCCTTTGAATTTTTTGCATAGAGATACTTTACATTGTTTTCTCCGCATAGGAAAGTATCAAGATTACCCGAACCGGTACCTATTATTTCAGAGTGGAACATGGGATCGATATAATCAGGTCCGCACTTAAAGGCTGTTGCTTTTATACCTCTGTTAATGAGTGCTTGTAATATGCTGCAGGTAACTGTGGTCTTTCCGCAGCCGCTCCCTGTTCCTGCAAAAATTATACCGTTAAATCTGCCTGTTTCCATGTTTACCTCCATCACGGCCTGCTTTTCCCTGAAATAATATACACCGGATTGTTGGCGCTCATCATGTGATAATTGCCGGCCTTTTTGGCTACAGCTGAATTAATGCATACAATATCTGCAGCAAGTCCATGCTTTTCAAAGGTGCTGATTGCATCATTAAGGCTTTCAAGCGTAATTGCATTTGCAACTATAGCTACCTCGGGATTTTTGATCCTCAATTCCCGAACTATTTGATCCATATTACCGCTGCTTCCGCCGATAAAAGCCTTATTGGGCCATGGGAGCTCGTTAAATACATCGGGGGCAGTTCCCGGAACTACTGTTACATTGAATGCACCTAATTTTTCACGGTTTTTGTTTATAAGCCCCAGTGCGGTATCATTTTTTTCTATAGCAAAAACACTGCCGTTATAGGCTTTCCTGGCCATCTCAATTGCCACCGAACCCGTACCGGCTCCAATGTCGTAAACTACGTCATCCGGTTCAACAGCCAGCTTTGACAGTGTTACGGCACGTATTTCCTCCTTGGTCATGGGTACTTCTCCTCTTATAAAATCCCTGTCATACAGCGGAATATGGCAATTGATAAAATCCGGATTTTCCAGCAGCAATACCGAAAGGTCCTCAAAGGTATTCCCGGCCAGTTCTTTTACGGTTCCCGTGACAATACGTTCATTTTCCATTGACAGGTTTTCACCAACTGCCGCTCTGATATGTGACATACCTGCTTCCACCAGGTTCTTACATATCAGATGGGCTTTGTTATTCCCTCCCGTAAGAACAAATACCTTCTGGTTGTAAGAAATTGCTCCGGCTATGGAACTCTGTCTTCCGTGCAGACTCACTGCCTTAATGTTCTCATAGCTTATCCCTGTTTTAGCGCAAAAGTACTGCAAACTGCTGATACCGCAGACAATTTCCATGTCTGCCACATCCTCAAGCCTTTGCTGCAAACTTCCCGCAATACTGAAAAAACCTGTATCCCCGGAAACCAGCAGTCCTATGTTTGTGCCGTCCGAAGCTTCCAGGACCGAGGGAATTTCCTGAATCCGGCACTCCTGAATATTTACCGCCACACCGGACAAAATTGTCTTATGTCTATGTGTAGTACTGTATATCCGGTCACAGCTTTTCAAGACCTGCAGGGCCCTTTCTGTCAGCAGTTCCCGGGCTCCGGGTCCGGAGCCTATAATATATAGCTTTTTTTTCATAGTACCTCTCTGATACGGTCGGCAAGAATGCCGGCCAGCCTGGGATCAGATCCCAGGGTACTGCCCAGGGAGATTTTCACTTCGGGATGTTTTGTTTGATATTCATGTATTTCTCCCGGTACATCCTCCCTTATATGAATACCTTCAAAAAGGAAATAGGGTATTACGACTATTTCATCGGCACCCTTTTCGATCAGAGTATCCAGTCCATTTTCCAGATTTACCTCACAGAATTCCATATAAGCTGTTTCAATCACAACTTCAGGCAACTGGGCCTTTGTCATTTCAGTAACCCTCTCAAGGGTTTCCTGTGTTGTTTTTTCCCGGCTTCCGTGAGCCAGTATCAATATTGCTTTCATAATTGACCTCCCAAGCATTTATGGCTTTGAGCCACATTAGCGGCTATAAATTGAAATAAATTTTGGTATTGCATTACATGTTTATTCATATGTTTTGTATACCTGTTTTTTCAGCCAGATAAATTTTTAACTGTTCAAGGGTCAAACCCTTTGATCCCGAAGGCCTTTGTATAAGAACAACCGTTACACCGGCAGCGACCGCTGCCGATATTTTCTCTTCATAGCCCCCGGCTGTTCCGGTATCCTTGGTAACCATAAACCTTGCATCTATTTGTTTTAGTATTGCCAGATTCAAATCATGGGAAAAAGGCCCCTGCATGCAGATGAGGTTTTTCCCCTTATAGCCCAGCTTCACACATTTATCAACAACCTCAGGCGCCGGCAGAACTCTGACATACAGTCTATTTTGAAAATCTCCGACGGCCGTAAAGGCTTCCAGTTCCTTGCTGCCCGTTGTCAGAAGAACATTCCCCTCAACGGTATTCAGGTATTCGGCTGCAGCCTTTGTGTCTTTTACAGTAACAACGTTGCGGTCACTTACCGAGGGTCTGAGCAGCCTGATGTATTCCATACTGGAATTCAAGCATGCCGCACTTATATTTGATGTAACTATTTCAGCATATGGATGTGTTGCATCAACAACAAAGGAATAGTCCTTTAACAGCTCTTCCATCTGCTCCTGCGACAGTCGCCCTGTCCTGATCTCAACCCCTTCATTAAAGGGCATCACCATTCTGCCATATTCAGTAGCCACACAGGCAGTGACAGCTATCCCGTTTTGAGCCAGAAACTCAGTAATTTCCCTGCCCTCTGTAGTCCCTGCAAAAACCAGTACCCTCAATTGCATCCCTTCATTTCCTGATATTATTTCTAAAACCAATGCGCTGTGCCGGTTAATGTATTCCTATACCCTGTATCCTCTGGAAGTGACAAGCCTGTTATTTATCACTCTCGTATTACTGTTTCCTATAATCACCGTCGTAAACATATCCACCTGCTCGGCTGCCAGCTCTTCAAGAGTCAGTATTTTACTCACCTGTCCCTCACGACCTATATTTTTTACATAACCGCAAGGCGTGGTACCGCTTATTTCGGACATGATTATTTCACACGCCTTTCCGAGATAATCTCCGCGCTTTCTGCTTGAAGGATTATATATACATATAGCAAAACCGGCCCGGGCTGCAAGCCGTAACCTGATTTCTATATCCTCCCACCGGGTTAGTAAATCGCTGAGAGATATAACTGCAAAATCATTAGTCAGGGGGGCGCCCAGCACAGCTGCCGCAGATGAAGCAGCCGTTATTCCCGGAATTACCTCTACCTGTATTTCAAGATTTTTATATGCTTCAAGCACCTCATATATGAGCCCTGCCATTCCATAAATTCCCGCATCCCCGCTTGAAATGACTGCAACCTTTTTCCCGGTCACAGCGGCTTCTACAGCATATTTGCAGCGTTCAACCTCCCCTTTCATAGGTGTTGAGAAGGTGCTCTTATCCGGAACCAGATGTTTTATCAAATCAATATATACCTGATATCCAACGATCAAATCGCTGTCGTTTAATGCTTCCAGGGCTTTTCCCGTCAGCTGTGCCGCTTCTCCCGGCCCTGTACCTATAACATATATTTTCAAATTGACCTCCTGCAAAATTGACTATGTGATTGATGCCGTTCATTTCACGGACACAATATTCTGTATTGGTAATTTTTCACGGACATTTATATCTGCCGATTTATGATCCAAATATGCCAGTATTATTCTCAAAGCTGCATCTCCATTCCTTTTCTGCTATAGCCACGGTTATCCCGTTTCTGCTGTATTTGCCGGCTGCCAGTCTTCCCTTGCCCGCCCTCACAGCCGCCCTTTCGCATACATTGTCAACTCCCGTAGTCTCCTTCACAAAATCGGAATGTGAAAAAGATCCCTTCACCTGTGAAAGCTCCTGGGCCGGATATGTATAAAAAGGTATTTTCAAATGCTTTGCAAGCATAATCAATGCCTTTTCCCCGGCTTTTATATCAATGGATGCCATGGCACAAATCTCACAGTCTGATATACCATGACTGCTCAGGACTGAGCTTATGACTTCCAGGAGGTTTTGGTATCCGGTGTCCTTCCTGCACCCGATTCCCAGTACATACTTCTTTGGTATAAGGTGCAGCGTGTACCGAAAACATTGCCTGTATTCCCTTGAAATACAAATACCTGCATGGGCGTTACCACTTGTGTCTATATAATCAGGCAGACTGCCGTCGACAGGAAAATCCGAATACAGTCCGATGGTTTCACCTCTCAATATGGCAGCCGAAATATGCTTGATAATTTCAGTATTTGCTATGAAGCAGCCATTTTCTTCAGCCCAGGTGTCCACAGCAAATTTCCGGTTGATATCTGTGGCTGTGGTTATAACAGGCTGAGCCGAAAGTATGTCTGCAATCCGGACCGCAAGCCTGTTGGCTCCTCCCATATGCCCCGACAGAACCGGTATCACATATCTGCCCTTTTCGTCTATAACCAGAACCGCCGGATCGCTGTTCTTTGAACGGATATACGGCGCTATGGCCCGAACGGCTATCCCGGCTGCGCCTATGAATATGACAGCATTGCAATCTTCAAAGGCTTTTTGGGTATGTGTCCTTATATTTTCGGTCAGGAGCATCAAATCCTCAGTGGCATATTTACAGCAGCCTTCTGCTTCATATCCTATATTAACCAGTTCCTGCATGAGCCTTCTGCACAATATTCCGCCTGCTTTTGTAAAGGAGGTCAGTTGTATTTTCATACTATTTTGAACCCTTTCTGAATTCATGTGTAAAAGCAGGGTCATAGAGTTTTGATCTTTCATATTCGTTTCCGAGAAAATGCCCCACCAGGATAAGAGCAGTTTTTGTAATATTATTTTCCTTTGCCGCAGAACTCAACCTGTCAATGCTGGTCCGCACAATCTTTTCATCGGCCCAGCTGGCCTTGTACACTATTGCAGCGGGTGTGTCAGGACTGTATCCTCCCGCCAGCAGCCTGTCACTGAGCTTTTCAAGCATGGAGGAACTCAGGAAAATAACCATTGACGCCTGGTGTGCAGCCAGCCTTGATATTTCCTCTTTTTCAGGCACCGGAGTCCGTCCTTCCATTCTTGTCAATATTACAGTCTGACTTACCTCAGGCAGGGTATATTCCGCCTTAAGCGCTGCTGCTGCACCACAGAAGGAGCTGACACCGGGAACCACGGAATACTCTATTCCCTTTTCGGACAGTAAATCCATTTGTTCGCGGATAGCCCCGTAAATACTCGGATCACCTGTATGCAGCCTAACAATATTTTTATTTTGCCTCGCCCCTGCTTCTATTACTTCTATAACCTGTTCCAGGGTCATATCTGCGCTGTTGAAGATGCTGCAGCCTTCCCCGGTATATTTGAGCAGTTCGGGATTGACCAGGGAGCCCGCATAAATAACAATATCCGCTGTTTCAAGCAGGTTTTTTCCCCTGACGGTAATCAGGTCGGCTGCCCCTGGTCCTGCCCCTACAAATGTCACCATAATCATTTATCCTTTATAATAATAGTAGAAAAATAGCTTGAATCATCAGACGCACCATCAAGACTTCTGTATACCTTTTCATTCTCCATACTGCAGCATTCCACCATTTGTGCCCTGTCGTACAGCTTCACTTCCTTGAGCTTGTCTTTAATTGAAGCCATACTTCTGCCGCTTTTCATAAAAACCTTTGTACCCTTCAATGCCAGGAGCTCATCTGTGATCCCGTAGGAGGCAGGTATGATCAGTAAAGCTTCATCCCTGTCACATAAGGATATATTAAGCGCTCCGGCCGAAGCACAAAAAGAGGTGATCCCGGGTATTATTTTTGTTGTATAGCCCTTCTCAGAGATAATTCTGTTGATGTACATGTAAGTGGAATAAACAGTAGGATCGCCCAGGGTTATAAATGCAATGTTCCTTCCTTTGGACAATTCCCTCTCCAGCTTATCACAGCTTGTCTCATGTGCCTTGTCTACCACTTCCCGGTCCCTGCTCATAGGCATGGGACAAAATAGAAGTTCCTTGTCTTCTATATAGTCCTTGACTATCCTCAGGGCTGTCTTTTCACCATTTGTGTCGGGTACCGCAATCACGTCGGCAGACTGAAGTATTTCCACTGCCTGTAACGTCAGCATCTTGGGATTACCGGGCCCGACACCTACACCATATAATATTCCATCCATATTAACCTCCATGAGCCACATTTGTGGCCACAAAATGTAATGAAACCTTATATCCTCTATCGCAATGTGGCGAATAAAGGAGGTTAATTGGCCATGTGCGCTTTCAAAGTATTGCTAAATACCTATGTATGGCAAATACTTTGAATATTTCGCACGGCCATAAATTCACAGGTTAGTTTGGAAGACAAGCGCCAGCGAAGTCTTTCAAACTATATCACCCCATATGTCAGCTGCCGGTATTTTCCTTTAACAGCATTTCTATCAGCTTATCTGCTCCCGCTGTCCGATAGCAGTTTCCCTGCCCTGTAAACATTATTACTTCCACTCTGGTCTTTCCGGCGGCCCTATGATTCAAATGGTATTCAATCTTTGACATCATACTGTCATACACCTGCCGGACCAGTCCTGCCGCCTGCAATATTCCGTCCATCTCCTCGGTGGTTACAGCCTCCATTATATTTCCGACCAGGTCTTTTGATGCCCCCGCAATAGCCGCATGTGCCGCAAATATTTCACACCTGCAGTCTGCTGTCCGGGAATGGGTATTCATTATCCCTCCGGCAATTTTGCACAGCTTCCCCGCATGTCCTATCAGCAGAATATTTTTCACATTCATATAAACGGAATAATCTATGGTCTCACCGATAAAGTTCGAACATTTAATTCCCTTATCCAGGTCAAGCCCAAACCGTTTTATTGCAAAATCCCTTCCGTAATTTCCGGGGGATATCAGAAGAGTCTCCTGATTTTCCGCCAGCCTGCTGTTTATTTCAATGTGAATGGTATCTATCAATGCCTTTTCGCTCATGGGTTCAACAATACCGCTGGTTCCCAGTATTGAAATCCCACCGGTTATTCCCAGCCGCGGATTGAAGGTTCTTTTAGCAATTTCTTCACCGTTTTCGGCAGAGATCAAAACAGAGAACCCCCCCTTGTAATTGTACTTCAGGGAGGTCTCCGTCAAAGCTTCGGCTATCATTTTTCTGGGCACCGGATTAATTGCAGCCTCTCCTACTGCACAGGCAAGACCTTTCCTTGTAACACGTCCCACACCTTCTCCGCCCTCAATCAATATACCCTTTTCAATTTTTTCAACTTTGGCAAAAATCCTTATTCCATGTGTGACGTCAGGATCATCTCCGGCATCTTTTGTTACTGCGCAGCTGACCCAGCCCGGTTGTTTGATTATATCCTCAACCTGAAGGCTCAGCCTTACTCCTTTAGGAGTATCCATAACAACCCCGGCAACTGTTTTGTCTGTTAAAAGCATTTCTGCACACGCCTTTGCCGCTCCGGCTGCACAACTCCCGGTAGTAAAACCGCACTTTAATTTCCTGCCTTCTATTACAACAAAATCCTCCATGATAACACCCTTACTTCGAGCTCTTATTTCCTGTAAATTTATTAAGAAACAATTTTTTTAATGGCCGCTCTGGCTGCTGATATTGTAGCTGCAGTCATGTCAACCTCCAGCTTGTCCTCTTTGTTTAATATCTCCATCAGGTGTGCTATTCTGGGAAGTCTTAAAGAATGACTTCTTAAGAGCTCCGGCTTTGCCAGGATGTCTTTTACCGCACCTCCCGTTATAACCCTGCCATGATCCATAACATAAGCAAAGTCACAGTACAGCGGAATTATGTCCATTTCATGGGTGGCCAGTATAACAGTTACCCCCGTTTTTTCCTTTATATCAGATAAAAGCTGCAATATCTCACTTGCGCCTCTGGAATCAAGTCCCGCTGTGGGTTCATCCAGTATGATCACCTCGGGCTGCATTACCAATACGCCTGCTATGGCCACCCTCTTTTTCTGCCCGAAGCTCAAAGCATGGGTCGGGCTGTCAATATATTCGGCAATACCTGTCTGTGTAATGGCCAGCTCGACCCGGGCCTTCACTTCATCAAGTCCCAGTCCAAGATTCATGGCACCGAATGAAATATCCTTTCTGACACTTGAAGAAAACAACTGGTCATTGGGATCCTGAAATACTATGCCAATGCGCTTTCTCATATCGATAATGCCTTTTTTATCATAATTTACCCTTTTACCGTCGAAAAAAACCTCTCCAGCCTCAGGAGTCAACACACCATTAAGAGTCAGAAACAGAGTTGATTTACCTGCTCCGTTTCCACCCAAAACAGCTGTGGTCTTACCTTTGGGAATATTTATATCCACCTTGTCCAGAGCATTTTTTTCTCCATTATATGAGTAGCTTAGATTCTTTGTCTCAATTATATTCATATATAAAAAAACCTTTCAGCCGCGCCTGCACATAAAAGCAGTATGATTACCACAACAGAAGCAGTATACATATTTTTGCTGTATGTATATTCTTCATTCATGGTTTTGAACTGCCCGTTATAGCCTCTTGACTCAAGCCCCGCATAAATTCTTTCAGACCGCTGATATGCCCTGATAAACAACATGCTTATAATCTCACCCAGGGAGCTCAGTGATGTTTTAAAATTGATGTTGCCCAATCTTGAATCCTTTGCTGTTATCATCCTTTCAACCTCTTCCAAAAGGACAAATATGTAACGGTATATCAACTCCATCAGTGTCACGATGATTTGCGGAAGTCTTGTACGCCCCAGCACCTGAAAAAGATCCGACAAAGGAGTATTCAATGAAAGGAAATACATGCAGCTTACCGCGCCAAGAGCTCTTAATACCAGTTTCAGGCTCAGGTTCAGTGAAGCCTCATCAATTCCGTATGCATATTGTCCTACCTGTAATCCCATAAGCAGAGCATGTCCCGGTTCAAATCTGTTAATCAGTATCGTTAAGGTTCCGATAACCATAAACCCCAGTGGAACCAGAATAAATCCTATGTACCTGGACAGACTCATTTTACCGAATTTTACGGTAGCAACCGCCATAATCACTATTGTTACCAGGCTTAGCGCAATGGAATTGAATAAAATGCATATTGCCAAAGGAACCAGTGAAAATAGCATCTTTGCCTCCGGACTAACTCTGGATAAGCTTGAGGAATAGGCATATTTATCAGTCAGCATCATCCCTCGATACCGGAATCAGGTTTCCTGCCTGTAAGCCTGCCCAATACAAAACCGACCAGACCCGCACCGACTGCAGCCTGAAGAGCAAACAGCAGGGATTCTATCTCACCGCTTGCAGGCTCAAGCAGAGAATTAAACCATGGTTCATAATCCGGATTGATTTGCAGTATCTGTTCCTCCGCTAAACCGTCAGCCCCTGCAAATTCCGCATTCTTCATTAAAAGGGGCGGAGCTGCAAGCAATAAAACAACCACCAGTATCAATATCACATTCTTTTTCCATAATTTCATAACCGTATCCTCCTCTTATTAAATGGCAGAAAGCTGTTCCAGCTCCTTTGAGCTGTATTTTACCAGTACATTGTAGATCACAACAGTCAGCAGTCCCTCACAAACAGCCAGCGGCAATTGGGTGAAGGCAAAAATACTTATAAACTTCCCAAGGGAAACCATGAAGCCTCCGGTTGCATCAGGATATGCCATGGCCAGCTGCACCGAGGTGGTAACATAGGTCAGCAGATCCCCGAGGAAAGCTGCAAGAAAGACGGCAAGTCCTGATTTTGCCCCCATTTTTTTAGAAAGCTTGAATACTGCAAATGAAACCAAAGGTCCGACAATTGCCATGGAAAAGGTATTTGCACCAAGTGTTGTTATACCTCCATGAGCAAGTAAAATAGCTTGAAATAATAATATGATTACTCCTATGACCGACATGGCCGTGGGTCCGAACAATACTGCCCCCAGCCCCACTCCGGTGGGATGTGAACAGCTTCCGGTAACCGACGGCATTTTCAATGCGGACAGCACAAAGGCAAAAGCTCCGCACATTGCCAGCAGTGTAAGATTTTTAGCTGAAGCACTGATTTTCTTTTTGATTGCGAATACACCTGCTACCAGAAACGGGATGCAAAGTGCGCCCCAGCTTATACACCAGACCGGCGCCAGATAGCCCTCCATAATGTGCATGGCATTTGCGCTTAAAGGAAACAGCAGGAAGAGACTTATTGCCGCTGCAAAACAGACAGCAATCCTTTTAAGACTTACATTATTCATTTTTAAAACCCCCTATGATTTAATAATATTTGCCAAAAAAAATAAAACCTCTATGTTCTTGTAAGAAAAGGGTTTTATTTGTAAAAAGAAAAAATAACATAATTTTATATTATGGTATTCCATCTCTTTGACAAACTACACACTTCATACTCTGTGAAGTCATAGCACTCTGCATATTGGCAATAGCAGATAATACTGGCAGGTCTTCCGACTAAGACATCTTTGTCGGTTCTCACCTTCCCGGGCTGATTGCCCAGTGGCATTAAGAAACTCCATACCTTGAAAATACAAAGCTTCCAGAGAACCTCCTCCGTCATCACGGCAGCAGGACTGTACGGGATTTTCACCCGCTTCCCTCTTAGTGCTTAATTTCTTAAGCAGCCAATATCTAATTATTAAATTTACCTATCCCAATTATATCCTAACAAAATCACTAAAGTCAATCATACTTAATTAAACGTTAAAATTGGCAAAACTGCCCTCTTTCTTTGAAACTATCTCAAGCACCGATTTTATTCTTTCTTTCAGCTCAACAACATGGGATATTACACCGACCAATCTTCCCGTTTTCTGTATATCTACCAGGCATTGTATGGCGCTGTCCAGTGATTCGGGGTCCAGTGAGCCAAAGCCCTCATCCACAAACAGTGTATCGAGGCTTATCCCTCCCGAATAGGACTGGACAACATCGGCCAATCCAAGCGCCAGCGCCAGTGAAGCCTTAAAGCCCTCTCCTCCGGAAAGGGTCTTTACGTGCCTTGACTTGCCGGTGTAGTTGTCAAATACCTCCAGCTCAAGTCCTTGCTGGGCGCGGCCCTTGCTTTTATCCTCTTTTCTCTGCAGCAAATATCTTGAACCTGTCATTTTCTCCAGGCGAAGGTTGGCTGCCGTAATTATTTCATCAAAATATGCTGCGAGCACATACCTTTCAAAGGTCAGCCTCTGAGGGTTATCTCCCTTTGCTATTCTTGAAAGCTCTCCTATTATGTTGTATTTCTTTTCAAGCTCCTGAAGGCGGACCATTATTTTTTCAAGCTGCTCAAGGGTTTTAACATTATTGGAATATCTTGAAAACACTATATTCAGCTTTTCCTGCAGTTCATTCTGGTCTTTCAGCAGCTTCTGATAGTCCTGTTCCAGAATACTCACATCCTGGATGCCCATATCTTTGGTTTCTTCCTCGAGATGCGCCAGCATATCCTTACAGGACTTAAGTTTTTGATAGTAGCTGTTGATGTCCTCCTGTAAAAAGGCCAGTTCCTCCTGCGTTTTTTTCATTGAAGCATAGTGCGGATAGTCCTTAAACTCCGCGGCCTTAAGCTTTTCCACCAGCAGCTCCTCCAGACTGTCTTTTTCCTTCACACTCTCTTTCAGAGAGGTGACGGTTACCGCAAGTTCCCTTTCGGCATTGCTCAAGGCCTGTCTGGTCTGTTCCTGAGAGCGCTCCGCATTTGCGAGACTCGTTTCCATTTCTGCAACAGCGCTCTTTACAGCCTCTGCCGCCGCATTAAGTTTGGATATGGCTCTCATGTCCCCCGGCACCTCCTGCTCTATGGCGGCAACTTCGGTCCGTGCACGGGATACTTCCTCTGAAACAACAGTTCTCCGCTCGTTGAGCTCCTTCAAAGTTTCCTCCAGCTTTGTAATGCCATCTGCTGTTTCCTTATATGTATTTTCAAAAGAGGCCCTGTTCTGTACAAGCTCGTTTTTAACTCTGAACATATCTTTAAGTGCCAGAGTTTCTGCCTTTAATGCAGTCCCCTTTTTATTAATCTGCCCCATGGTTTTTTCCATTCTGTTTAATACAGAACCGGTATCAGCCAGACCGGCAACCTCAAAAGCTGCTGAGGGTAAAATCCCCTCTTCCAGTGCTGCAAGTCTGTTCATTATTTCAAGCCTTTTGCTTTCAAGATTTCCGTTCAGTTCAGACAATCCTTTCAATTTCTCTGTTCTCTGCTCGCTCAATACCGCAAACTGCTGCTTCAAAACCTTAAGCTGTTCCTGATCGGTTATATTTGCCGGCAGAGCAGCCGGCGCAGGATGCTCGGTGGAGCCGCATACAGGACATGGGCAATTGTCCTGCAGTGTTTTGGCCATAAGACCCGCCTGCCCGCGTAAATAATTGTCCTCTTCCTGCTCCAGCCTGTTTCTGAAGCTGACATATTCCAGATCAAAGCCTTCAAAGGACAGCTTGCCCGAATCATACAAGCCGTTCTGCTCAAAGCAGGCTTCAATAAGTTTTTTTATGCTGTCCAGTTCCACCAACAGCTTTCTATTAGCTGATATTTCCCTGTCCAGGCGGATGCTTTCCGTCTCGGCCGCGTATAAGCTTCTCAGCTTTTCTTCCTGCTCCTTGTAACTTACTTTCGCATGTTGGAGCAGGGACTGGGTTCTGTCCAGCTCCTGTTTTATTTCATTGCCTTTCCGGGTTGCAGCTTCCAGGGTTTTTATGCTTTTCTCGTACTGTATGACCCTGGGAAGCATATTATTAAGTAAGGTTAATTCAGTCTCATACTTCTTCCTGACAGGCTCTTTTTCCTTTTGAGTGTTAAACTGCTGCTGAGCCGCTTCAAACTCTCTGGAACAGCTCTGAACCTTTTGCTTTGCCTGCTCAAGCTGGCCGGTTTTGAGCAGTATGCTCTGTGTTGCTTTCTTTAACTGGCCGTCAACCTCTGCTATGGGCAAAGCTTTCCTGGAAAGCTCCAGATTCATCTCCTTTTCCCTGAATTCTTCAAGTCTGCTTACAGCAGTACTATATTCAGCCTCCAGCTGCTTTTTGTTTGCAAGCTTTTTGTTGATTTCAGCAGCTTTTGCTATCTCTTCCTTTACACTCCCCTGTTTTTTGGCAAGGAGCTGAAGCCGGGAATTCAGCGTCTCTATTGTACTGCTGTCAAGGCCGGCGGTTTCTTTGAGTTTTTCAATGAAAAGCACCACATTTATGTTTTTAGCTGCTCTCAGTCCCTCAAGAACCTGGTCCTCACCCGTATCCACATGTTTAATGTGCGTATCGATCTGGGTCTTTATGTCGTGAACAGACTTATAAAGCTCCCTGCTTTCATCCTCCAGCCTTCTCTGGATTTCTGCAAAACCCTCGGTTCCGAATATTTTTCTGAAAATCAGTTCACGTTCACTGCTGTCGGCTTCAAGCAGCTTTCTGAATTCACCCTGGGGCAGCATCACTATCTGCTTGAACTGTGCCTTATTTATACCCAGCAGTTCATTGATTTTATCATCAACATTCACTATTTTGGTCACAAGGGTGTCGTCTGGCAAAAGGAGTTCCGCATCGGCAGTTCTTATTGTATAACCTTCGCCTCTCAGTTTTTTTTGCTCCTGCTGAGGAGACCTTCTGATTTTGTAGGTTTTCCCTCTAAGCTCGAACTCCAGTTCTATATATGTCTCTGTTTCGGGCAGGGCAAAATCGCTTCTCAGGCTGTCCCTGTCACGGCTGCTGCCTGAAGCCTCCCCGAAAAGTGCAAAGCTGATTGCATCGAAAATAGTAGTTTTACCGGCACCCGTCGGCCCCGAAATAACAAATATTTGTTCATTAAGCCTGGTAAAATCAATGTACTGCTCTCCGGCATAGGGACCGAAGGCACTTATGGTCAGTTTTAACGGTCTCATATTAAGCTCTCAACCTCTCCGATTATTTTTGCCACAACAGCTTCAGCTTCCTGGCCCAGAGGCTCACCCTGAATGGAATCATAAAACTCTCTGAAAAGCTCAAGCTTGGTTTTCGATTTATAACCTTGTGAGGCAGAGGTTTTAGAGCCCTCTTTCCGGCTCCCGCTTTCCCTTGAAAGCCCCATGATGTTCGGATAAACCGCTCTCAGTTTGGAGATGGGATCTATGAGCTCTCCCCGGTCGGTCAGTACGGCGTAAATATAGTCTTCAGTATTGGCGCTCTTATAGACTTCAGGACTGATCAATTCATTCACAGGCCCCTTTATGATTCTCATATCTCTTTTTGGAATAAGGTCAATATGTCTGTGAATTGCACTTCCCTTTTGATCCAGTTCAACTATTGTAACGCCCTTTCTTTGATTAACCTCCGAAAAGGAGTATTTCAGCAGGGAACCGGAGTATCTGACATTATCATATCCGGCCTTCTGCGGTGCATGCAGATGACCCAGCGCCGTATAGTCAAACATACTGAAGTAATCCGAACTTACAAATTCGGTACCGCCGATGCTCAGAGGCCGCTCGGATTCACTGGTATACTCTGCCGGCCTTCCCATCTGAGTAATATAGCCATGGGTCACCATGATATTCCTCTCACCGGAGTTAAAGGCCTGTCCTATTTTATCCATGATTTTCTTCATGGCATCATCATGTGTGGAAATCTGATTATCATCAAAAATGTGACGGATATTTCTTGGATCAGTGTAAGGCAGAAGATAAAAGTTTACCGGTCCTGATTTATCTTCCAAAGATATGCAGGGAACATTTCCGTCGAACATTCCGGCAATGTGCAGACCGTTGTTTGTCAGAATCCTGCTTGCAAAGGACAGGCGTTCGGCGCTGTCGTGGTTTCCGGCTATTGCCAGAATGGGTACCTGCATTTCCAGCAGCAGCTTGTTGAATACTTCATCCACCAGTTCAACCGCCTCTACAGGGGGAATGCTTCTGTCGAATATATCCCCGGCCAGGATCAGTGCGTCGGGCTTTTCCCTTTCCACCACAGAAACAAGCTGGTCCAGTATATACTTTTGCTCCTCCAGCATACTGAACTCATTTACAATCTTTCCGATATGCCAGTCTCCCGTATGTATTATTTTCATATAACCTCCATGAGCTACATTTGTGGCCACAAAATATTATGCAAGTAATTATCCTTTATCGCAATGTGGTGAATAAAGGAGGTTAATTGGCCATATGCGCTCCGTATCTTAAAACGGGACCGGCAGGATAACCTTGATTCCTGCCTTTATTATTTCAAAATCTATGGTTTTGGCTGAAACTATCTCTCCGTCAATATTCAGGCAAAGCTCCTCTTCACTCTCAATTTTGACCCTCTTGCCCCTTTTGAAGCTGACCTGCCTGATGGAGCCATGCTGCCCCTTCATATACTTTGGAAAAAGATTAAGTATTTTTATACGGCTGACTTCTCTGACAAGACATATATCCAGCAGTCCGTCATCAAGTTCCGCACCGGGTGCGGGAATTATCCCTCCGCCGTAGTATTTACCGTTGGCAACTGCTACCAGAAGTGCCTTCATGTTTATTTTTTCACCGTCTATATCTACCTTGATAGTGCAAATTTTGTGCTTGAATACAGTATATATGATGGAAAGCAGATAGGCCATGCTTCCGGTTATTCCGGGCTTTTTCTTGAACATTATGGCATTGTATACCACATTGGCATCAAAACCTATGGATGATATATTTACAAAGTATTTATCATTTACCCTTGCCAGGTCAATATTCTTCTCCATTCCACTTATGGATCCGGCTATTATGGTTTTCACATCGGTTTCAGAGTGCAGGCTGCGAATAAAATCATTACCGGAGCCGGTGGGTATTACTCCCAGCGAAGCCGAAGTTCCTGCTATACCGTTTACTATCTCATTTACCGTTCCGTCTCCGCCGATGGAATACACCCTGCAGTCACCTGCACTTGAATGTGCTCTGGCAATTTCGGCAGCATGTCCGGGAAAATTTGTTACCTCTATGATAAATTCATCATTTTCCTTCTCCTTAAAACATTCCTGTATGAATGGAATCAATTCCATTGATTTGCCTTTTCCCGCTGCGGGATTAATAATAAAGATGTGTTTCATGAGACCCCCAAAAAATTTTGCCTGACTGCCATGTTTTATATTTTATCATAATTCATTTTTTACTTACAGATGCAGATAATTTTGGCTTTCAAGTATTTTCATCAGCTGCTTTTCATTAAGAGCCGTAGAAATTCCGTCCTCATGCCAGTGGTTTTTACAACCGCAGTAATCCAAAAGGACACACTGGGGGGCAACTCCTTTTTCCACCAGCATCCAGCCGCCGGAAATAAGGTTTAATACACAGGATACGCCTATTACACCGGCATTTTCGGAAAACAGTGAGTCATCGGTTTTTGTAGAAGCAATCGAGGATTCATGAGGTACTATTCTTACCTGAAAATTTTCCTTTTTGCCGAGCCTGGTCAGACTGTTTACCTGGCAGTCAGCCGAACAGCCCGTACAAACGTAACCTCTGCCAGTAGACCTGGCCTGGCATTTTCCGGCCGAGGGCCTTGTCATGCAATGGGGCAGCAATAATACCTTCTCTTTCCTTCCCATAAACCCTGCATGGTATATTCTGTTCATGATCTCTGCCCCTACCATATTCAAATGGTATTCCGCAACCGGACTTCCGCAGAAAACATAATCCTCTTTCCAGCGATGCCCCGGCCACTTGCAGCTGATAAAATCCTGAACCCGGGAAGTATACACATCCAGTGCCGCCCTGCTTTCTGTCCGGAACCATTC
>JAEVZU010000004.1 GCA_023392075.1 Bacillota bacterium
AGTTGCAATAATAATAAAGTTAATATATAATTTTGTTATCAGCAATTAGTATCTGGTAATAATTATAATTATTATAAGGGGTGTGGTTGTTAGTGAGCAGATCGTCTTCACAGAAACAACAGAGACAAAAAATTCTACTTGAAAAAATCAAGTATGACCCATTTTTAACAGATGAAGAATTGGCTGATTTTTTTAAGGTAAGTGTACCGACTATTAGATTGGATAGACTGGAACTTGGTATTCCGGAACTTAGAGAGAGAATTAAGCATGTGGCCGAATCCAATCAGGAAAAGCTTAAATCTATTGAAGGTAAGGAATTTATCGGAGAACTGATTGATTTACAACTGGGGCAGAGTGCCATTTCACTTATGGAAACCAACAGTTCGATGGCATTTGAAAAAACACATATTGTAAGAGGACACTATATTTACTCACTTGCAGAAACCCTGGCTATAGCGGTTATAGATGCTCAGGTTGCACTGGTAGGAATAGCTAACATAAAGTATAAGATTCCGGTATACTCGGGTGCAAAACTGGTTGCAAAGGCTGAAGTCAGAGAGTCCAGGAAAAATAGATTTATCGTGTGGGTAAAAATATATGAGAAAAATGTGGAAGTTTTCAGAGGTAAATTTATACTGGTTACAATAGACAAAGGCACTGTAAAGGAACAGCAAAACAGGTGATAACCATAGGAAAATAATAAATCGGGTTATTACATATTTGTTCCTTATTAATTGGAGGATATTTAAATTATGATAAATATTATTGTTGATGCTATGGGGGGGGACAATGCTCCTGATGCTATTATCGACGGATGCATTGAAGCTTTGGATAGACAGGACGGTTTTAAAATTACTTTAGTCGGAATGCAGGAAATTATAGAAGAAAAGTTAAGCAAAAAAGATTACAACAGAGATAGAATTGAAATAGTAAACGCTGCCGAAGTAATCACAGGCAGTGATACTCCAACAAGAGCCATCAGAAGTAAAAAAGACTCATCAATGGTGGTTGGCTTGAAACTTTTAAAAGAAAAAAAAGGGGACGCTTTCCTGTCGGCTGGAAATACCGGTGCACTTATGGCCGGAGCTCTGCTTATAGTCGGCAGAATGAAGGGTATTGACAGACCTTCAATGCCTGCACTTGTGCCCACAAAAAAGGATATGTGCCTGATAATTGATGCCGGTATGAATACGGTTTGCAGACCTGTAAACTATTTGCAATTCGGTATCATGGGTTCAATATATATGAAATTGCTGTTTAATCTTGAAACCCCCAAAGTTGGTTTGTTGAATGTCGGTTCTGAGGATGCAAAAGGAAATGATACATTAAAGCAGGCCTTTGGAACCTTATCTTCATCAGCTGTCAATTTTGTTGGTAATATAGAAGGAAATGATATTCCTGGCGGTGATGTCGACGTTGCTGTTTGTGATGGTTATGTTGGAAATGTAGCTCTGAAGTTATACGAAGGCGCCGGTGCTCTTTTCCTGAAGGAACTAAAGAAAATATTTACAAGAAATCTCTTAACAAAAATATGCTACCTTCTAATAAAGCCGTTTTTTAAGGATTTCAAGGAAAAATTCGATGCTGATGAACTCTCAGGTGCGCCTGTTCTGGGCATAAACGGACTTGTGATAAAAAGTCACGGATCTTCAAAAGCAAAAACAATCAGAACTGCAATTTTGAAAAGAACAATACCTTTAATTAAATATGGCATTGTAGAGGAAATTAATGAACAATTTAAAAACATGGAGGTGAAGCCCTCTGAAGACGATATCGACTAAAAACGTAGGAATACTGGGAACTGGAAGCTGTTTACCCGAAAAAGTGCTCACAAACAATGATTTGGAGCAAATGGTTGAGACATCTAATGAGTGGATTATTAAAAGAACTGGAATTTCAGAAAGAAGAATTCTAAGAGACGATGAGCCTGCCTATAAGCTTGGAATCGAGGCAGCGGTCAAAGCGTTGGAAAATGCAGATGTACAGGCAGAAGATATAGATCTTATAATTTTGGCAACAGAATCATCTGACTATATGACTCCATCAATAGCATGCATAATCCAGGGTGCCATAGGGGCCAAAAATGCAATGGCCTTTGATTTGAATGCTGCATGTACCGGATTTATCTATGGCTTGGTAACTGCTCAGCAGTTTATTGCCAACGGAGTCTTTAAGCAGGCGCTGGTTATCGGCTGTGAAGGACTTTCAAAAATTGTAGACTGGAAAGACAGAAATACATGTGTACTTTTCGGCGATGGTGCCGGAGCTGCTGTTCTCGGAGAAGTTGATGAAGGATACGGAATACTTAATTCCTTCCTTGGCTCAGATGGTACTGCGGGTATGAATATAACAATACCAAATCTCTATCTTACCGAGTATGAAAAAGAAAAAAGACCGAACGGAAAATATAATTCAATATGGATGGATGGGACAGAAGTGTTTAAATTTGCTGTTAAAGCCATGTCTTCAGCAACGGTGAAAGTACTTGAAGATGTGAATATGACGGTTGAAGACCTTGCTTATATTTTCCCTCATCAGGCAAATACCAGAATTATTGATGGAGCAATAAAAAAACTTGGTGTTACAGATGAAAAATTGCATTATGTTATACAAAAGTACGGAAATATATCATCTGCATCAATCCCGGTCGCTCTGGATGAGGCAAACAGAGAAGGCAAGTTTAAAAAAGGCGACAATATGGTTTTGGTCGGCTTTGGAGGCGGATTGACCTGGGGTTCCATAGCTTTGAAATGGGCTAGATAATTTGATTTTAAAATATAACTTGGAGGTTTATATGGGCAAACTAGCTTTTATATTTCCCGGTCAGGGAGCTCAGTATGTTGGAATGGGTAAAGATATTGCAGCTCAATACAAGAGTGCTGATGCAATATTCAATGAAGCTACTGAAGCATTAGGATTTGATATAAAAGAAATGATTTTTAACGGTGATGATGAAACATTAAAAATAACCGAAAATACTCAGCCGACGATTGTTACCACAAGTGTTGCATGCTTGCAGCCACTGCTTGAAAAAGGTATTAAGCCTGATTTTGTTGCAGGTTTGAGCCTCGGCGAATATGCTGCTCACGTTGCTGCGGGTACGGTCAGCTTTAGGGATGCTGTTGCTCTTGTAAGAAAAAGAGGAAAATTCATGCAGGAAGCAGTTCCTGTCGGAGTTGGTGCAATGTCGGCTATTATTGGTCTTGACAATGACGCTGTAATTGAAAGCTGTAAGGAAGCATCAACTGTTGGTGTTTGTGAACCTGCCAACTTTAATTGCCCCGGCCAGCTGGCAATTGCCGGAGAAGTTGCGGCAGTGGAAAAGGCCAATGAAATTTGCAAGTCAAAGGGTGCAAAAAGAGCAATGATGCTGCCGGTAAGTGCGCCATTCCACTGCAGTCTGTTGAAACCGGCAGGTGAAAAGCTTGCAGCTGAACTGGAAAAAATCACATTAAATGATATTAAAGTACCTGTTGTTGTTAACGTTACGGCTCAATGTGTAACAAACAAGGATGAGGTCAAAACTACTTTAATAAATCAGGTAAGTAATTCGGTTTTATGGGAAAATTGTGTTAAAACCATGCTGGAACAAGGTGTGGATACCTTTGTTGAAATAGGACCGGGAAAGGTTCTCAGTGGTTTTGTGAAGAAAATAAGCAAGGATGTAAAAGTTCTCAATGTTGAGAATCTTGACAGTCTCAATGCAACTTTAGAGGAATTATCAAAATAATTTTAATAAGATTTGCCGTAATAAATTAAGCCGGTAAACCTTAAATGAAATTATTGATGTGGAGGTGTTAAAGGAATGCAATTCGAAGGAAAAACTGCTTTGATCACAGGTTCTTCACGGGGACTTGGCAGAGCCATAGCAGAGAAACTGGGAAAATTGGGAGCTAATGTGGTTCTCACAGGAACTTCGGATACTGTGCTTAAAACAGCTTCTGAGCTTGAAGCAATGGGAGTCAAGGTCGCAGCAACTGTTGGTGATGTAAGAAATGCAAATGATGTAAAGGCCATGATTGCTAAAGCAGTCGATAAATTTGGAGGTGTTGATATTCTGGTAAACAATGCCGGAATAACAAAGGATAAACCTATGGCAATGATGTCTGAGGACGATTGGGACACCGTTCTGGATATTAATCTCAAAGGTTGTTTTCTTTGTACAAAGGCGGCTGCAAAGCTCATGATTAAAAACAAATATGGCAGAATTATAAATGTTTCATCTGTTGCCGGGGCCTATGGAAATCCGGGCCAGGCAAATTATTCGGCTTCAAAGGGTGGTATGATTGGTTTGACCAAGACTACTGCAAAAGAGCTTGCGCCGAGAGGAATAACCTGTAATGCCGTTACACCCGGCTTGATTGAAAGTGATATGACGGAAATATTACCTGAGGATCTGAAGCAGAAATATCTTGACAAAATTGCACTTGGAAGGTTTGGGACACCTGAAGATGTTGCAAATGTTGTAGCTTTTCTCGCATCGGACGAGGCAGGGTATGTTACCGGTCAAGTAATAGATATTGACGGTGGACTTGTTATGTAATAATATTAGCATGTGTGTGCTTGTTAAATTCAAGCAAACAGGCTAAAATTTATTAAAATTGCATACTATATCATCATATACGTACCCAGGTACGCAGACAAATAGTATCAATTTATAAAAACCATCCTTTGGAAGGAGGTGAATATATGGTTTTCGAGAAAGTTAAGAAGTTAATTGTTGAGCAGTTAGGTGTTGAAGAAGACGATATACAAATGGAATCTTCTTTCATAGATGATCTCGGAGCGGATTCTCTTGATATAGTTGAGCTTATCATGGCGCTGGAAGAAGAGTTCAGCCTTGAGATTCCGGACAATGAAGCAGAAAAGATCACCACAGTTGGTGATGCTGTTGAATACATTCAAAAGAATACTTAAAAAAAGTCCCCAATATGGGACTTTTTTTAATATCAGGCAGCTTAAGATAAACCAGATTTAAATTACATCAAAAAGTTTTTTCCTACTAAAATGTATTCAGTCAATTGGTCCGGTTGTTCACAGGACGTTTATATATATCTCAGAGGATAATTCTAATATTAATAAATATATGGAGGTTAAGTTATGAGCAGACGTGTAGTTATTACAGGTGCTGGTGTTGTATCTTCTTTAGGAATGGGAGCCGAACAATTCTGGGGCGCTATTAAAGAAGGCAAAAACGGTATCAGTGAAGTAACAAGAATTGATGTATCAAACCTTTCAACAAAAGTTGGGGCAGAAATAAAAGAATTTGATGCTTCACAATATATTGACAAAAAAGAAGCCAGAAGAATGGACAGATATAACCAGTTTGCAATGGTTGCCGCAAAAATGGCGGTAGAAGATTCAAAATTGGATCTGGAAAGTCTTGATCTTGATAAATGCGGTGTAATAGTAGGCTCAGGTGTCGGTGGTTTGGAGACTCTGGAAGACCAGCATTCGGTAATGCTTAACAAAGGACCTGGAAGAGTAAGCCCGTTCTTTATACCCATGATGATTTCAAACATGGCAGCAGGCAGAATAGCGATTGAGTATGGTTTCAGAGGTTTTAACGAATGTGTTGTTACTGCCTGTGCAACAGGAAACAATGCAATAGGAGACGCTTTCAAGGTAATTGAACGCGGAGATGCTGATGTTATGATAACAGGCGGTGCTGAAGCTTGCATCACAATGATGAGCTTTTCAGGTTTCTGCTCAATGGGAGCCATGACAAAGAATCCTGATCCCAACACTGCATGCAGACCTTTCGACAAGGACAGAGATGGTTTTATTCCTGGCGAAGGTGCAGCTATTCTTATTGTAGAAGAATTGGAACATGCTCTTAAAAGAGGTGCGGATATTATAGCTGAAATAGTTGGCTATGGCTGTACCTGTGATGCATACCATATTACTGCTCCTCATCCTGACGGAGACGGCGGAGTAAGAAGTATGAATATGGCTATTAAAGATGCAGGCATCAAACCTGAACAGGTTGGTTATGTCAACGCACATGGTACTTCGACACCGTTAAATGATCCTACTGAAGTAAATATTGTAAAGAGGGTGTTTGGTGACCATGCAAAGAACATTGCAATGAGTTCAACAAAATCAATGACCGGTCACTTGCTGGGTGCTGCCGGTGCTATTGAGGCTGTTGTTACTTCAATGGCTCTTAAGGAGGGTTTTCTGCCTCCGACAATAAACGTACAGAATCAGGATCCCGAATGTGACATTGACTGTGTGCCTAACGTTGGCAGAAAAGCCGATATAAAATATGCATTGTCAAATTCACTTGGTTTTGGCGGTCATAATGCAACAATATGTTTAAAGAAATACGAATAAGATAATCAAATATATATTGTATTGATGATATTAATATAAAAGTATAAAATAAAGGTGGGGTTATCCCTTCCTTTATTTTTTTAGCGTTTAGGAATTTATATAATTTCTCATCGTTGCAATTGACGATATATCTGAGACAGGAGTGGTACACTAAAAAATGCAAATGGATAAATTCCTATACTCGGGGTTTGAAAAGGGGAATCCCCTTTCCGGTTTGGAGGGGACGGCAATATACGTTTTAGATCTTACAGACCACTAGTGCAAAAATTTGTTGTTAACTATGCTATATAACATTAACAGCAGTATAAACGGAGGAAAAAATGAATAGTAATTCAAAAAATGAAACAAATAATATACCAATCCTTGAGGAAAAAATCAATTATGTATTTAAGGATAAAAGCACCGTTTTGACTGCCATAACCCACAGTTCCTATGCCAACGAGAAAAAAGCAAGGAAACTCAAGTATAATGAGAGAATCGAATTTCTTGGAGATTCGGTTTTAAGCCTTACAGTAAGCGAACATCTGTATAATATGTATCCTGATTTACCTGAGGGGGAACTGACAGTAACCCGTTCAAAAATCGTTTGTGAAAATTCTCTATCACGGTGTGCGGTTGATATTGGTCTTGGAGAGCTTTTGCTGCTTGGGAAAGGAGAAGAGCTTTCGGGAGGAAGAAGAAAAAGTTCCATACTATCAGATGCTTTTGAAGCTTTAATTGGAGCAATATATATTGACGGAGGTTTTGAAACGGCAAAAGCTTTTATCCTCAAACACATGGATAGTATTATTAAGAGCAGTATGCAGGGGAAGCTTTTTTATGATTATAAAACACAGCTGCAGGAAAAGATCCAGCAAAAGGGTGAACAGCAGATAACCTATAAGGTTATAGAAGAAAGAGGCCCCGACCACAATAAGACCTTTGTTACACAAATCAAGATCAACAATGTTGTCTGCGGACAGGGAAGCGGGCGATCAAAGAAGGAATCCGAACAGAATGCTGCCAAAGATGCTTTGGATAAGCTGCCTGCTCAATAATATTTGCCAGGGGAGTGTTATAAATAAAAAAACATATAGTTATACCTGTTTTCGTTCCTCATAAAGGTTGTCCTTTTGATTGTATATACTGCAATCAAAAAACCATCAGCGGACAGGCAGGTGAGGCCAGCGAGTCAGATATAAGAAAAACAATAGAAGAATATTTGCATACCAGCCGGGATGCTTTTGTTGAAATAGGCTTTTATGGCGGAAGTTTTACCGGCATTTCAAGGGAAGAACAGCAATGGTATCTTGAGATAGGTTTAAGTTATATAAAATCCGGTAAGGTAAAACAAATGCGGTTGTCTACCAGACCGGACTATATTAATTATGATATCCTGGATTTTTTATCAGGTTATGGTGTAAAAACAATTGAGCTTGGTGCTCAAAGTCTTGACGACCGGGTTTTAAACTGCAGCAACAGAGGCCATAATATGGAGACTGTTGTAAAAGCCTCAAAAATGATCAGGGAAAAGGGTTTTTCACTGGGCATCCAGACAATGATAGGCTTGCCTGAGGACACAAGGGAAAAGGCGTTAAATACCGCAAAAACTGTAATTTCCATAGCCCCGGATATTGTGAGAATATATCCTACGCTTGTAATAAGGGATACCTTCCTGCAAAAAATGTACGAAGCCGGGAAATACAATCCATTATCTTTAGAAGAAGCGGTTGACATATCTGCTCAGCTTTTGGAACTATATGAAGAAAATAATATAAATGTTATCAGAATAGGACTTCAGCCCACAGAAAGCATCAGTGAAACTGGTGAAGTTGTGGCAGGACCTTTTCACCCGGCTTTCAGGCAACTGGTTCAGTCCAGGCTCATGCGGTATAAGCTGGAGAAATATTTCCGGGAAAACGAACTTTTCAATGTTAAGGAAATTAATATTGAGTGCAGCCCCAAAAACATGTCAGATATTATAGGACAAAAGAGGGAAAACCTCAGAAAAATCATGAATGAATTCAACATCGGAAATATAAAGGTTACAGCCACGGATAAGGTCCATACATTTAATGTGAAAACGTGACAAATTTAGTCATTAATGTTTATACAATTTTTTAAATGTAAAAAGAAGGAATTTGAAGTAATATATAGAATAGTAATAGATAGATATATAAATTATTTTTTTTTATTATTTTAATTAAGCGTTTTTTAGGAGGATGTATTTATGGAAGTTCTAAAAGTTTCAGCTAATTCGCAGCCCAAATCTGTTGCTGGAGCATTAGCCGCTGTTTTACGTGACAACAATTATGCGGAAATCCAGGCAGTTGGTGCCGGAGCAGTCAACCAGGCGGTTAAGGCAATTGCGATTACTAGAGGATTTGTTGCTCCTAATGGAATTGATCTGGTTGCAGTTCCTGCTTTTGCTGAGGTTAATATCGATGGGGAAGAAAGAACAGCAATTAAGTTCTATATTCAACCCCGCTAATTTAAGAATTGGATTTATAGGCTCGCTTTTCAGCGAGCCTAATTATTTTATTGATTGCAGAAATAAATACCATTTGTTGAAGGCGAATCAGATGCCCATTGTGAGAGGTACCTGACCGTTCAGTGCCATCAAAAGCCTTCTCTCTACCTCATGCCAGTTGATAAGCTCCCACCAGGCATCTATATATTTTCTCCTGTTATTTTGATAATCCAGGTAATAGGCGTGTTCCCAGGTATCACAAACAAGTATAGGGATACCGCTCCATTGTGTAAGATTCTGATGCTTCTCAGCCATCAGTATTTCAAGCCTTTTCCAGGAAGGCTGCCAGGTAAGTATTCCCCAGCCTGAACCTTCAACCTTCTCGGCTGCCGACTTGAATTGTTCTTTGAAAGCATTGAAGTTGCCAAAATATTCGACTATATGCTTCATTGTGCTTGAACCAGGCTTGCCGCCCATGCCCAAAGGGGCCATGACCGTCCAGAAAATACTGTGTAGGATGTGGCCTGAACCATTAAAGGCCAGTTCATTTTCCCAATATTTTATAAATTCATAATTGTTACTCCTTCGTGCCTGTTCAAGACTTATCTCCGCCTTGTTCAAACCATCGACATATGCCTTGTGGTGTTTATCGTGATGAAGCTTTAAAGCATTCTGACTTATTACAGGCTCAAGTGCACTATAAGTGTAGGGAAGCGGCGGCAGCTGGTGCTGGCCTGTAGGTACCATATTAACTATCATATTAACCTCCTAAGCCATGACATGGCTTTGAGCCGCATTGCGGCCACAAATAGTCCTATTTTATTATATTAAAATGAACTGAGGTTTGTGATATTTTGTAAAAAAAAGAAAAACGTAAAAAAGCGTCAATTTTTATTTGACGCTTAGAAATAATTATATTAGAGATAATGTAATTACCAGCCATATTCCCCAGGATAACCGTAACCATAGCGAAAATGAGGACGGCGTCTTCTTCTGAGCAATTCCCTTAATAGGATAATGGAAATCAAATCCCTGCGGAAGCGTCTTCTTCCGCCGAAAAACCCTCCTCCGAAGCCAAATTGTCTTTCATCATCATCTTTTTTTAAATTCTCAAAAGCGCCCATTGTTTCAGGATTTTCAGCATATTCAGCATATTCATTATCTTCGTACTCGGCTTCAACCTCGTGACCGACCCTATTGTCGATATCATCGACTATATTTTCCATTTCTTCACGGGAAGGAGTATACATTGTCCCCTTTTTTGAAATTATTCTGTCACAGTGACGGCATACTTCAGGATATATTATATAGTAACATCTTGGAAACATTGATTCCAGTTGTTCCCGGGGCATTTCCATCATTGGCTCATATTTCTGAGGGAGATTCATCATATGCATATATGGGTTATTAGACCATTCTTGTGGCATCAGGCCAACCTCCTTTTATTTGTAAAGTACTTACAGAATATTTTATGCAATAGAAAATTATTAGGTTACGAATTATATAAAATTATGTAAACATCATGGAGTATTAGTTATAGATTATTATATAAGTGTTGATTTTTGTTTTATAAGGGATAATAATAGTTATCAGGATTGCCTGAAGGTACTGTATTAAACAGGTCTGGTTAAATTAAGGAGGATATTATGCTGGAAGAAATAATGCTGGAGAAAAAAATATGGGCTGTAGTTGGAGCAAATCAGGATCAGGAGAAATATGGGAATATGATTTTCAGGAAACTGAAGTCAAAAGGTTATGAGGTTTATCCGGTGAATCCAATGTATGATATTGTAGAAGGTGACAAATGTTATAAGGATCTGTCATCGCTGCCTGTCGTTCCTGAAGTAATCAATATGGTTGTCTCACCTAAAAGAGGAAGAGCTTTTATTGATGAAGCTGCAAAGCTTGGTATAAAATATATCTGGCTGCAGCCCGGAACCTACGATGATGAACTGCTGAAGCAGATAGAAGACCTGGGCCTGCAGCAGGTACAGGCTTGCGTGCTGGTTGCGGCAAGGTAGCTTATCAATCAATTATGGTTCTTCCAGGCTAATATTGCTTTTAAGCTGGCTTTCAGCCGATATTAATTGACTTCGGGAAATAGTCCGGAAATCATACAGATCTTTTGTAAATACCGTTGACATTACAAAAATTGAACGCTATACTGAATGCCATACAGTATAGCGTTCAATTTTTTATTGTGCACAGATGGGAGATAGCATGAACGAAAAGGAAACCGCAAAACAGAGGCTGATAAATGTAACAAGGGAACTTATCTGCAAGGGGGAGAAGCCAAGTGAGATAACAGTAGCCGAAATTACCGAAGCAGCCGGTGTTGGAAACGGTATGGTCAACTACCACTTTCAAAGCAAGGATAATCTGATGAAAACTGCAGTCCGCGAGGTAATGGCAGAAGCCAAGGCTAAACTGCATCAAAAACTTAAAAGATATGAAAAACGTCCGGCGAAGGAACGCTTGACTTTTATTTTAAAAGAGGTTGCCGACTTTTTGGCTGATAATCCGGAAATAAGCAGGATAGCGATTCTGGATAATTTGGCTGAGAACGACGGGCAGCCGCATATTTTGAGTGACATACGGGAATTTAACCAAAGTCTTGACGAACTGCTGGAGGGTAATGCAAAAACTATACTGATCAAGAACTTTTTAATAGCAGGTGTTTTTAACTTTGTATTTTTAAAAACTGATATTATAAAACAACAGACAGGCTTTGACTTTTATGATAAAGCTCAGAGATCCCAGGGTATTACGGGCTTTGTCAATGAAATATTAGCCGGAAATGATTTGAAGGAAATTAAAAAGTGTAAAGGAGGAATGTGTAAATGACCAACGGTGAGCTTTACAATGTGATTTTTAAGAGGAAATCTGTCAGAAGGTACGATATGGCACCTCTGGGACAGGATAGGCTCGATCAGCTTGAGACTTTTATTCAAAGTGTCAAAAGGCTGGATGAAAGCATCAAAATTGAGTTTTCAATTCAGTCGGGTAATGAGGTCAACAGTATTTTTGCTATAAAAGCACCTCATTACATATCCTTTTACTCCGAAAAAAAAGAAGGCTATTTATTAAATGCGGGATTTATAATGCAGCAGTTAGATCTGTATCTTTCGGCAAACGGGCTGGGAAGCTGCTGGCTGGGAGTAGCCAAGCCCAACAAAGATGTTCAGCATGGCAGGGATGGTTTTGAATTTGTAATCATGCTGGCTTTTGGAAACCCTGCCGAACCTGTTCACAGAACGGGAATAGAACAGTTTAAACGAAACAGCCTATCAGAGATTACTTCAATCAAAGGTGCAGAACAACTGTTTGAACCTGTCAGACTGGCGCCTTCGGCTGCCAATACACAAGCCTGGTATTTCAGCGGAGACATACAGGAGATCATTGTCAGCCGTAAAAAGCTGAATATTATCAAAGCACAGCTTTATGGAAGGATGAATATTATTGACATCGGAATAGCATTATGCCATCTGTGGCTGTCTGCGGAACAGCAGGGTAAGGCAGTTGAGTTCGATTTGTCCGGCGGAAGTGCTCCCGAAGGATATGAATACCTGGCAAAAGTAAGGATAAGAGATTTATAAATAGGTTTCGGCAACATTTTACAGCCGCTATTACGGCTGAAAGCCATAAATATGGCTTAGGAGGTTAACAATGTTAACAAGGAAAAATCAAAAAAACGGTGAGGAACTTTCCGTATTAGGCTTTGGGTGCATGCGGTTTCCCACAAAGACCGGCAGCATAGACGAACCAAGAGCTATTGCCATGATACGGGATTCAATTGAAAAGGGTGTCAACTATTTTGACACTGCCTATATATACCATGCAGGTAAAAGCGAATCCCTGCTGGGGCAAGCTTTATCCGGAGGGTACAGGGAAAGGGTCAGGATTGCTACCAAGCTTCCGCCCTTCATGGTCAGAAAAATTGAAGATGCCCGCAAGATATTTGAAAAACAGCTTTCACGTC
Organism: Bacillota bacterium; assembly: GCA_023392075.1. Classification (GTDB taxonomy): domain Bacteria; phylum Bacillota; class Clostridia; order Acetivibrionales; family DSM-1351; genus Ruminiclostridium. Next base: position 12,765 of record JAEVZU010000004.1, read on the forward strand.
TCAAGACAGATTATATTGATTATTACCTCCTGCACATGCTTACCGATAAGCCTTCCTTTGACAGGTTGGCCGACCTGGGTGTATTGAAGTGGCTTGAAGAACTCAAGGCAAAAGGAACCGTCAAAAATATCGGATTCTCCTTTCATGGAGGGAAAGATGACTTTGAGCTGATACTCAAGGCATATCCGTGGGATTTCTGCCAGATACAATACAATTATATGGATGAAAACAATCAGGCAACCAGGGACGGCCTGATGCTTGCTGCAAGCATGGGGATTCCGGTAATAGTCATGGAACCCTTAAGAGGAGGGAAGCTTGTCACACACCTTCCCCAAGAGGTGAAAAAGGCTTTTAATGATTACGATAAGGATAGATCTCCTGCAGAATGGGCTTTTCGATGGATTTGGAACCATCCTGAGGTCAATGTTGTCCTGTCGGGTATGAGTGATGAAGTACAGGTTGCAGACAATATACGGATAGCTTCCGATGCAGCACCAAATTCACTTTCAAAAGAAGAACTTGCTGTTTTCGAAAACGTAAAAAAGGTCATGCAGGAGAAAACAAAGATTCCGTGCACAGCTTGCGGGTACTGTTTGCCCTGTCCGGCAGGAGTGGACATTCCGGCCTGCTTTTCACACTACAATGACAAATACCTTACAAATGATAAATCAGTCAGACTAAGATATTTCCAGAGCCTTGGAGCATTGGCGGCCAAACCCGCATATGCCTCCCGGTGCAGAAATTGCGGAAAGTGTGAAAGTCACTGCCCTCAAAGTATAGCCATACGTAATCAGTTAAAGCTGGTCAGCAGGGAAATGGAAGGTATTTTATACAGGCCAATAGTAGGGATAGCACGAAAATTTATGAGAATAAAATAGAGGAATACCGTCGGTCTGAGAGGAATCGGGCTGATGGTATTGTTTTATTTCCTTCCATTAAGACTTAAAGTGTGCTAAAATTTAACCAAGTTTTAAAAAGGCTATCAACTAATTTTCGGGGTGTGTAAATGTATCTGAAAAAACTTGAAATACAAGGGTTTAAATCATTTGCAGATAAGATAAATCTGGATTTTACTTCCGGTATTACTGCTGTAGTTGGCCCTAACGGAAGTGGTAAAAGCAATATTGGCGATGCAGTCCGATGGGTTTTAGGGGAGCAAAGCGCAAAAACTCTTCGAGGCAGCAAAATGGAAGATGTAATTTTTGCAGGAACAGAACATAGAAAATCCGTGGGTTTTGCTGAGGTATCTCTGACAATAGATAATTCGGACAATTATCTTCCTGTGTCCTACAGTGAAGTTACTATTACAAGAAGGGTTTACCGTTCAGGTGAAAGTGAATATTACATAAATAAGACGTCATGCCGGCTTAAGGACATACACGAGCTTTTCCTTGATACGGGAATAGGCAGGGACGGGTACTCCATCATTGGCCAGGGACGTGTTGATGAAATCCTCAGTTCGAAATCCGAGGACAGAAGGCATATATTTGAGGAAGCCTCAGGAATAATGAAGTATAAGGTCAGAAAACAGGAAGCAGAGAGAAAGCTCGAGCTTACAGAACAGAATCTTGTTCGTATCAACGATATCATAAACGAACTTGAAAGTCAGCTTGAGCCTCTCAAAGAGCAGTCTGACGCAGCAAAGAAATATCTTTTCCTGAGGGAAGGCTTGAAGGAACTGGAAGTAAATGTTTATCTGGACAGTATAGATAAATTCAAGGAAAAAATCAGAGAATATGAAGGGCAGTTCAAGGATATAAAGGATAATGTCGAGGCTGAAGAGAGAAAGCTTAGAAACATTACAGCCCAGAACCAGCAGAAAACCGAACTGCTGAAAACCCTGGAAGAAAAGATCAATGAAGCCAGGGAGAAGTTTTATGTTATTGAAACAAATCTCGAAAAAAACAGTTCGGAAATCAATCTTAACAATGAAAAAATCAACGGTCTTGATCAGAACATCAAGAGACTGGATGATGAAATATCTGAAATACAGGTTAAATCCGAAGAGCTTTTAAAGGAAGAAAAAACAAGGCAGGGAAAAATCGATTATTTGAACAAGCAGTATGCCGATTTTTCAAAAAAGCTTGAAGCTTACCAGTCTGAACTTGATGCAATTATTTCAACCCTGAGCGAGAGTGAACAGCAGATTGAAAAATTGAAGGCAGGTATTATGGATAAGCTTGACCTTCAATCGGATAAAAGGACACAGATAAACAATATCAGGAATCATATAGAAAATCTTAAGAAAAGGCAAAATTCCATCGGTACGGAAATATATACCTTGAAGCTGGAAAAAGACAAGGATAATATGAAGAAAGAAGATCTGGCCGAAAGTATAAGAAATACTGTCCTGCTTATAAAGCATTCCAGTACAAAAATGCAGGAGCTGAACAATGAGAAAAATGAGCTTCAGAGCACTCTGCAGACTATGGAAAAACAGCACGGAACCGTTAAAACAGATATTCAGGTCAAATCCTCAAGACACCGCATGCTGAAGGATATGGAAAAAAGCATGGAGGGCTACAGCAGGAGCGTTAAGGAAATAATGCATGCCTGTCAGTCTTCCGGCGAATTTGGGAATGGCATACATGGGACGGTTGCCCAGCTTATTACAGTCGATAAAAAGTATGAAACTGCAATTGAAATGACCCTGGGCAGTGCACTTCAGAACATAATTGCGTCAACAGAGGAAGATGCAAAAAAAGCCATAGAATTTCTGAAAAGGAACAGAATAGGAAGGGCTACCTTTTTGCCTGTTACCGCTGTTAACGGGAAACGTCTGGATGATAATACAATACGAAGACTTGAAGAATCCAAAGGCTTTTGCGGTCTGGCTTCAGAGCTGGTTACCTGCGACAGCAGGTACAACGGTATAGTTTTAAACCTTCTGGGCAGAGTTGCAGTTGTTGAAAACCTGGATGCAGGTATAGGCATTGCTAAAAAATTCGGCTATTCCTTTAGAATAGTTACACTTGAAGGAGACATATTAAGTACAAGCGGCTCCATGTCAGGAGGAAGCAATGATCACAAAAGCTCCGGTATATTGAGCAGAAGCAGGGAAATTACAGAACTTGAGACGGCAATTGAAGTCTTGAAGAAAGAAGAGGTTTCCCTGGGCGGTAAAATCAATGAAGCAAGAAGTATGCTTTCGGAGGTAGAAACAGAATATAATGAAGAAAATAATAAGCTCAGGGACAGTGAACTTGTGAAAACAAGGGATGAAAACCATCTCAGCATGCTTGAGGACAATATGAGAAAAACAGATGCCAAAATCGGCATGCTTAATGATGAAAAGGGTCAGATTGCAAAGCAGGAGCAGGAAACCGTCCTTGAACAGAAAAAATATGAGGAAGAGCTTGAGAACATAGAAAAGGATATTGCTGAAACAAAGTCCATTATTGCAGAGCATCAGGAAAAATTTAAAGCCGACCAGTCGGTGAGGGATGAGCTGCATCAGGAAATAACCGACTTTAAAATTTCGGTCAATTCCATTGTTGAAAGTATTCAGAGTGTAAATGAACACATGGATAGAATAGGCTCTGAAAAAGAAGCAATGCAAAAAAGCATTTCAAGGAAGCAAAATGAAAGACAGCGGGCTGAAAATGAAATTCTGTCTCTCAGTCAGGCCATTGAAGGTCTTGAAAATCTGATAAAAGGTTTGCAGAATGAAAAAACGGGCAAGACTTTTGAAATAGACAGGCTTGTTGAAGAGAAGAAGGTTTTGGAGGAAGAATCCTCAGACTTTATTGAAAAGCTGAATTCCACCAATAAGACCATATTGCTGCTCCAGGAGGAATATAACAGGATAGATGTAAGGAATACAAGGGCAGAGGCCGAAATGAAGGCAATACAGGACAGAATGTGGGATGAATATGAACTGACCTATTCCAATGCACTGGAAATTAAAAAAGAGCTCCCGAGTATTCCCCAGGCGCAAAAGACAATCAATGACTACAGGGCCCAGATAAAGATTCTTGGCCCGGTTAATGTATCGGCTATTGACGATTACATAAAAACCAAGGAACGCTTTGAGTTTATGTCTGTTCAGAAAAATGATATGGAGCAGGCCAAAGATAAGCTGCATAAAATCATCCTTGAAATGGTTCAAATAATGAAGAAACAGTTTATTGAACAATTCAGGCTTATCAATGAGAACTTCGGCCTAGTGTACCGCGAGCTGTTCGGAGGCGGCAGAGCCGAGCTTATTATTGCCGATCAGGAAAATGTTCTTGAGAGCGGAATTGAGATTGAAGTTCAGCCTCCGGGAAAGAAACTTCAGAACATGATGCTGCTTTCGGGCGGCGAGCGTGCCTTTACGGCTATTGCTCTTTTGTTTGCCATACTGAGGCTGAAACCGACACCGTTCTGCCTTCTGGATGAAATAGAGGCTGCACTGGACGATGCAAACGTATACAGGTTTGGTGAATATGTAAAGAAATTCTCGCAAAAGACTCAGTTTATCATCGTTACACACCGTAAAGGCACCATGGAGGCTGCCGACACAATGTACGGCGTAACCATGCAGGAACATGGCGTATCCAAGGTGATTTCCATGAAGATGGGAGAAATGGCAAGCTGAGAAAAGTTATAAAAGCATACACTAAATATTTGGAGGATTGAAATGGGCTTTTTCGATAAACTTAAAGACGGATTGATGAAAACCAGAAAGAGTATAACTGAGAAGATAGATCAGGTGCTTGTTTCATTTGGCAAGGTAGATGATGAATTATTTGATGAGCTGGAGGAAATCCTGATCACCTCCGATCTTGGAATAGAGACAACCATGAAGGTTATTGCCGATATCAAGGCAAAGGTCCGCGAGAGAAAAATAATTGATGCCATGAAGGTGAAGGACCTTTTGAAGGAAGAACTTCAGGAGATTCTTTCAAAAGGCGGCAATGAGCTTAAACTGGATACCAAGCCGGCTGTGATCATTGTCATCGGAGTAAATGGTGTGGGTAAAACCACTTCCATAGGAAAAATAGCCAACCTGTACAAACAGCAAGGGAAGAGAGTTCTGCTGGCAGCCGGAGATACCTTTAGAGCCGCCGCCATTGATCAGCTTGAAATATGGGCCGACCGTGTAGGAGTGGATGTAATAGCTCAAAAGGAAGGGTCGGACCCTGCAGCTGTCATATATGATGCAGTTCAGGCAGCAAAGTCAAGAAAGGCCGATTTGCTCATTTGCGATACGGCGGGAAGGCTTCACACAAAGAAAAACCTTATGGAGGAGCTCAAAAAGGTATCCAGGGTTTTGGACAGAGAGCTTCCGGGGTCAGACCGTGAAACCCTTCTTGTACTTGATGCCACAACAGGTCAGAACGCAATATCACAGGCCAAGACCTTCAGTGAAACTGCCGATATAACAGGTATTGTTCTGACAAAGCTGGATGGAACGGCAAAAGGCGGTATAGTGGTGGCAATCAAATCCGAACTTGATATACCTGTCAAGCTTATCGGAGTAGGAGAACAGATAGATGATCTCCAAAAGTTTGATTCAACTGAGTTTGTTGAAGCGTTGTTTTCATGATGCAGCTGCATGCAGGATTTTTCAAAGCTTTTTAAGGATTTTTAACGGGGAATGAGTGTGAAAGGAGTAAGTATGGAAAAAGAAGTAAATTATGATTACTACAAGGAAAAAAATAAAAAGGGCAATACAGGCAAAATCACATTTATAGTTATACTTGCAGTTTTGGTCATTGCCGCTGTGATAGGGAGTTCCATATACATGGAATTGATCCAGCTCAGGGAACTGAACCCAAAAGCCGATTATTCATCGGTTTTTACAACTAATCTGCTTTATAAGGTTATATTTATTTTTTCAAGCTTTATTGTTATAAGTTTGTTTGTATATATTTCAAACATTTTTATTATCAAAAATCTCAAAAAATATTTCACTCAGAACAATCTTGAAGCCAGAAAAATGTATAATGCTCCCATTGCTTTGGGCATAGGCATCATCGGGGCATTCCTCACCAAGGATTATTTTTACGGTAAGGCACTCCTGTTCCTGAATTCGGTCAAGTTCGGAAGGGTTGATCCGCAGTTCGGGCAGGATATCGGATATTATATGTTCCAAAGACCGTTTTACATGTCGCTTCTGGACTTTATATCCAACCTGTGGCTGTTCATTGTGATCTATTCGGCAATTTATTATGTCCTGGTACTGCTGACAGCTTTAAATAATACTTTTTCAGTAAATACACTTATGGATAAGATATTACTCAGGCATAACCTGTTGAACGTAGCTATATTTTTTATACTCAAATCGGTATCCTACAAGTTTCAGAGAGAGGCACTTTTATATTCAAGCTTTACTGAAACTGCAGTCAGTGGTTCAGGCTTCTCCAACACCAATATATGGATCAGATTTTATACCATTGCACCCATCATTGTACTGGCCATAGTTATCATTGCTTTTCTCTTTATGTGGAAGGGAAAGCTGAAAAAAGCCGCCATCACTATAGCTGTCTATCCTGTACTGTTTATACTGGTGACAATAACCTCCGGAATAATTCAGACGGTTTTTGTTAAACCAAATGAGTTTGAATATGAAAAGAATTATCTGAAAAACAATATGATTGAAACAAGGGCAGCCTATGGACTTGATAAAATAAAACAATATGATTTCAAAACCATAGAAGATTTAACACCCGAAATTATTAAAAATAACAGAAACACTATTGACAACATAAGAGTTGTCGATTACGTCCCGACTCTTAACAGTAATAAACAGCTACAAAGCAATACAAACTTCTACACCTTTTCAACAGGGGATATTTTAAATTATACTGTAAACGGCAAAGAGATACCCGTACTCATTTCTGCAAGAGAAATCAATACGGCAAATCTCCAGAATCAAAACTTTGTCAACAGGACTTTCAAATACACCCATGGCTACGGGGTGGTTGTCAACCCCATAAACAAGGTAACTGCACAGGGACAGGTGGAATTCTTATTAAGCGGACTTAAAATGGACACCGTTGACAAGCAAAGTCTTAATATTACAGAGCCCAGAATATATTATGGCGAGCTGACAAACAACTTCGTCATCGTCAATCCCAAAGCTTCGAAAAAAGAAGCTGAAATTGATTATGACGGTACCGCAGTCAATTATTTCGATGCCGGAGGTACGGAAAAAATCAAGCTGAATCTGCTGAACAGAGTGCTGTTTGCAACCAAATACATGGATGCCAACATACTGGTGTCCAGTAATATAAATTCCGATTCACAAATACTGCTGAACAGAAATGTTGTGGATAGAGCTCAAAAAGGAGTCCCATTCCTGAAGGTTGATTCGGACCCTGCCATGACAATAACCTCTGACGGAAGACTCAAATGGGTACTGGACGCATATACCGTTTCGGATAATTACCCCTATGCACAGAATTTTTATACCCAGAGCAGCGAGCCGGATTTGAGAGTTCTAAACGGTATCAACTACATTAGAAATTCGGTGAAAATAACCGTTGATGCATATGACGGCACTGTCAAATATTATGTGATAGATAAGGAAGATCCTATAATTCAGGCATATCAGAAGGTTTATCCCGATGTATTTTCAAAGGAGCCCTTGCCTGAAGATATAGCTTCCCATACAAGATATCCCGAAACCTTGTTCAAGATACAGACCGAGGTTTTAAAGAAATACCATCTCGATCCCAATGTGCATGAGGAAAACATTTCGAACTTTTATACAAATCAGGACGCCTGGAATATTGCCAAATATCCTGATGAAAACAGTCCGGATAAAGTCAGGGATATAGATGCCTATTACAATATGATCAAGCTCCCGGGTGATTTGGGCAAGACTGAAGAGTTAATACTTATGAGACCATTCACTCCATCGGCAGGCAAGCACAATATGATATCCTGGCTGGCTGTGAGAAATTCAAAGGATAACTACGGTGAGATGATACTTTTCAACTTCCCGAAAAACACAAATATACTGGGACCTGACCAGGTTGAAGTCAATATCAACCAGATCAGTGAAATATCCGAATACAATACACTATGGGGACAGGGCAAATCCAATGTATTTAAGGGCAGTCTGCTTGTAATACCCATAGAGAACAGTGTACTGTATGTGGAGCCAATATATATTCAGTCAAAAAGCGAATCCTCAATACCCCAGGTTAAAAAAATAGTAGTAGGGTATCAGGACGGGACCGACTTCAAGCATGGAATCGGAAATAATCTTGAGGATGCACTGAATAATCTGTTCGAAGGAGATCTGAAATTGACCGGCAATAAGTTACCGACGGTAGATCAGAAGGAGCCGGACCAGAAGGACGAACCCCAGAACGGAGAGGTACCAAATGACGGCAATAATAAACCTGCCGACCAGACTTCACCAGATACCGGAACTCCGCCTGCTGATAACATTGGTGAGGCTGACCAGGCAAAGCTTGATGAAATTCAGAAAAAACTTGATGAATTAATGAAGCAGTCCAAGGAAATCAGCGATCTCATTGAAGGGCTGAGAAAGTAACTTTTCCCAAAAAAGTAATATAAAGATAATAAAAAAGATAATGGATAGATTCTTCAATGGATCTATCCATTATTTTTAACTTATAAAAACATCCTCAATCCATATAATAGTTTTAAGGTATTCTAAAATCTATAAATAATTTATAAAAAATTTGTTGCCAAATTATTAAAAATGTATATAATACTATCTTATGTAATAGTTAAAATATATTAAAAAATTATATTGTAAAACGAATTAAAAAGGAATAGAATACAATAGTTATTTTGAAATACAAAATATTCCAAGTTTATTTGCTATTTTTATTCACTACATTAAATGGGTTAAAATTATTTCATTGTAGTAGACAGGTGGAGTTTGATATGTTTAAGAAATTAAGAAGAGTTTTGGTAGGCAGACCTTTAAAAAATGAAGCTCTTAACGAACAAAAATTGGGAGTCCTTTGGGGGCTGCCGATTTTATCAAGTGATGCAATATCATCTGTTGCTTATGCCGGGCAGGAAGTGCTGATGGTATTGATACCTGTTATTGGTCTGGGTGCATACAAGCAGTTGTCGTTTATTTCTGTTTCAATTATCTGCCTGCTTATGATTCTGATGCTGTCATACAGACAGGTAATAGATAGTTATCCCAATGGCGGCGGTGCCTATGTAGTAGCAAAGGATAATCTTGGCATACACGCAGGTGTTACGGCAGGAGCTGCTTTAGCCGTAGATTATATACTCACCGTTGCTGTTAGTATATCCTCAGGTGTTGAACAGTTTACAACGGCCTTTAAAGTATTCAAACCTTATTCGGTGCTGATCGCATGTATTCTTGTCATTCTTCTTATGATTGGAAATTTAAGAGGATTAAGAGAATCCTCAAGAATATTTGGGATACCTGCCTATATGTTTATTTTCGGCATTATCATAATGATCGCATGGGGACTTATCAATATAAAAAGAGGGTATGTACCCCCGCCGCCAAAGAATATGCCATCTGTCGTAGAACCTTTATCCATGATTCTCATACTAAGGGCTTTCTCAAATGGCTGTACCGCACTTACAGGTGTTGAAGCAGTAAGTAATGCTGTTCCTAATTTTAAAACTCCAAGTACAAAATATGCCAAACGAGTTCTGTTTCTCTTAGCAATGATAATACTCATTTTATTCGGAGGCAGCTCGGTACTGGCAAATCTATATCAGGTTAATCCGCAGGGAAACGCAATGCTTGTGCTTATTGCTGAAGAAATCTTCGGACATAACTTTATGTTTTACTATATAACCGCTACAACCTTTATCATCCTGGTAATGGCTGCAAATACAGCCTACTCGGGTTTCCCAATGCTTATATCACTTATGGCAAAGGAAGGCTATGCTCCGCGTCAGCTTAGCATGAGAGGGGACAGACTCAGTTTTGACAATGGCATAATCTTATTGTCCATAGTGGCATCAATATTGATGATTGTATTTAAAGCAAAGGTAACAAGTCTGCTGGGATTATATGCCATAGGTGTTTTTATTTCATTTACACTGGCTCAGACTGGAATGTTCGTAAAATGGAAAAAAAGCAGGGAGAAGGGCTGGAAGCATAAGGCTGCGATTAATGGTTTCGGTGCAATAGTTACTGCAATAGTAGTTGTTATAATTGCCTTTACAAAATTTGAAGAAGGAGCCTGGCTTGTAGTTATACTGATTCCCGTTTTAATTCTTCTGATTTTCAAGGTCAAGAAACATTACAATGCGGTTATGAGACAGCTCAGGCTGAAGCCTGAAGAAATTGCAGCATTTGATATAAATAAAGCAGTATATACAAACAGGGTAATAGTGCCTATCGAGAGTATTAACAGGTCCAGTTTGAGAGCACTGCGGTACGCAAGGACCATATCTGAAAATGTTGTAGCTTTCTGTGTGTCTATCGATGAAGAAGGCGCAAAGAAAATAAAGGAAAAATTTGAGGCGCTACACACGGATATCCCTTTAATTATCAAATACTCTCCCTTCAGAAGGGTTGTCGATCCTTTGCTGAAGTTTATTGAATCGGCTGAGTATGATTATCAGAACGGGGATATGATTACGGTTATTCTTCCTCAGTTTGCAGTTAAGAAATGGTGGCATAAGATTCTTCATAACAATACAAGGTATTATATCGAAAGAGAGCTGCTCAAGCATAAGCATATAGTAGTGTCTGTCATGCCTTTACAGCTGCGCGATGATGATTTTGTTTTGAATAATCCGAAATATGATTAAATGCTATTTATTCTAATATGTATTTTGTATTAGTACCCTCTATTAACAATATACAATACGTTTTTGAGTGGCAAAATAGCCAGCGTGAGGCGTGTTGTACATTGTCAATAGAGGGTATATAATTAAGTAATAAACTATTTAATGAGTCGAGGCGTTTAAATTATGAAATATAGTATTGGAATTGAATTAGGTGTAAAAAACATAGTAGCCGGAATTTTGGACAAAAATGGTAAATTATTGCGTCGTGACACTATTCCTACCAACAAGGACAGGGAATTTGAAGAGATCATAAAGGATATGTGCGGATTGGTGTCGAGAATTCTTGACGATGAAGATCTTGAGATTAAAAATGTCAGGTATATTGGTGTCGGATGTCCCGGGATAACCGACAATTTTAACGGAATAGTACTAAAAAACTATACCATGAATTTTAATAATGTTAAAGTCAGAGCAGAAATTCAAAAATATTTTAATGTTCCAGTTTACGTTGAAAACGATGCAAACTGTGTTGCAATCGCCGAATATTTGCTGGGAGCTGCATATGGTACAAGCAATTCTCTTACAATCAAGGTGGGAGTGGGGATTGGCGGAGGTATAATTCTGGAAGGCTGTATTTACAATGGGCTGAACTTTGGAGGGACAGAGTTTGGCCATATGGTGATAGAATTAAACGGCAGACCTTGTACCTGCGGGAGGAGAGGCTGCTGGGAGCAGTATGCTTCCGCGTCGGTGCTGATCAGCCAGACAAAACAGTTAATTGAAGAATATCCGGATTCGATACTTGCAAATATTGCTTCAAACTGCTGCAACAACCAGATAACCGAGCTTACCATATTTGAAGCGGCCAAGGCGGGCGATGAGAGGGCAAAGAAGGCATGCCGTGAATATGTTGTATATTTTGCCGAGGGACTTGCCAATATAGTTAATATATTAATGCCGGAAGTAGTTATAATCGCCGGGCCGATCAGCAAGCTTGGAAACAGCCTTGTTTATCCGCTGGTTGACCTTCTGAGAGAAAAAATATACTGTAGGGAACTACATATACCGGAGTTTAAAATGGCCGAGATGGGAAATGCCGGTATAATAGTAGGTGCAGCTATGCTGGGTGCCTTTAAGGATGAAAAATTATCAGATCTGATATAAAATGTTTTACTGTGTCAATTTTACTTTTGGCGTCTTGTACGCAGTATTGGAGGTAAGGGTATGGCCGATATAAAATATGAAATAACAGAGGGTTTTGGAGTCTTGTCAGAGTCGAACAAAGGTTGGAATAAGGAATTGAACCTTATAAGCTGGAATGACAGGGAGCCCAAATATGATATACGTGATTGGTCGCCGGATCATGAAAAGATGGGCAAAGGTGTAACACTATCCAGGGATGAGCTCGTTGAGTTAAAGAAACTATTAAACAGCATGGATTTATAGGTTGTTGTGCTAATTAATTGGGATTTGCTTTACCTTCGTCGGCGATTTATCGTAATTGTTTTAAACCGTGCATCCTACAAAATTTAAACCCAGACAATAAAAAGTGGCCAGGACAATTGTGCCCTGGCTTTGTTGTGCCCTGTCAGGCACTGTATTTCGCAGAGGTGCTATTTCCTTTCGAAAGACTGACAGTCAGTACATTCAACTTCTGTAGGATTTGCTTCATGAGTACCTACTTTGATTTTGTTTAATGCACAAAACCCGTCATTTTTGCTATGATTTGCACAGCTGTATATGCTGCACTCTATATTGTGATTGTTGTGTGATTTAAACAGATTCATTAATATCACTCCTTTTCTATAAGGAAATAGAATTTCATATATATTATTAGTATTTATTAATATAATATTCGATATAATTTTTCTCAAAAAACAGAGAATTGGCAAAAAAGTAAATATTATAGAGAAAAAATGGGAAAAAACAAATAATACTAATAGAATTTCATGTTGACACAATATATTGCTTGGTGGTAGTATTAATACACAATATATGGCGTTTAAAAATGGAGTTTTTAATTGCACAATACTACATAATTCTACATTTCAAACAGTCTCAAATATTAATTTATAAATTATATATAAAGCCGGCACATTCCGGTTAAAGCGTTTGGTCAAACTAAATATTGAGAAAGACATAAACGTGTTCACTGTTGAGCAATAAATTATTGCCCATATTTATTGTGCTGTTTTGCTGAAATGCTGTGTAAAATATTTAGAGGGGTGGCAAGTTACAAATGATTACCAAAATCAGAAAGCGTGATGGAAGAGAAGTACCTTTTAACGTTGAGAAAATAGCCAGTGCAGTATTTAAGGCGGCAAGTGCAACAGGCGGAAAGGATTACAGTACTGCCATGGATCTGGCTGAAAGGGTTGTAGCCTACATTGAGGAATCAATGGACAGGAGAGTACCGGACGTTGAAGAAATCCAGGATGCAGTTGAGAAGGTCTTGATTGAAACCGGCCATGCCAGGACTGCCAAGGAATTTATACTATACAGGGCTGAAAGAACAAAGGTTAGAGAGATGAATACGCGTCTGATGAAGGTATATGAGGAGTTGACCTTTAAAGATGCCAAGGATAACGATTTGAAAAGGGAAAATGCCAACATTGACAGTGACACGGCAATGGGCACCATGCTGAAATATGGTTCCGAAGGTGCAAAACAGTTTTATGAAATGTACGTTCTGAAACCTGAACATGCAAAGGCACATAATGAAGGAGATATACATATCCATGATCTGGATTTTCTTACTCTGACAACCACCTGCTGCCAGATTGATATTGTCAAGCTTTTTAAAGGAGGCTTCTGCACCGGACACGGTTATCTGAGGGAACCAAATGATATAAACAGCTATTCAGCCCTCGCATGTATTGCCATTCAATCAAACCAGAACGACCAGCACGGCGGTCAGAGTATTCCAAATTTTGATTACGGAATGGCTCTGGGTGTTGCCAAGACCTTTGAAAGAGGATACAGACAAAACCTTAGAAAATCACTTGAGCTTCTGCTGGACAAGGATCTGGAGACTGAAATAAACTCGGTGAGTGAACTAATAAACAGGGAACATAATTTAAAGCCTTTGCTGAACAGGATGGAAGCCTACATCAAGGCAGAAAAGAAGTACCTTCTCGAATATGTAAAGGATGAAGCGGTTTTGGATAAGGCTCAGACTTTTGCGGTTAAGAAAACCGAAAGTGAAACCGACAGAATAACCTTCCAGGCAATGGAGGCATTTGTACATAATCTGAATACAATGCACAGCCGTGCAGGAGCACAGACACCGTTCAGTTCAATTAATTACGGTACTGATACTTCACCGGAAGGAAGAATGGTTGTAAAGAATCTTTTGCTTGCTACCGAAGCAGGTCTTGGGAATGGTGAGACACCTATATTCCCCATACATATTTTCAAGGTAAAAGACGGTGTAAATTACAAGCAGGGTGATACAAACTACGACTTGTTCAAGCTGGCCTGCCGTGTAAGCGCTAAAAGACTTTTTCCTAATTTTTCGTTTATTGATGCACCGTATAATCTTAAGTACTACAAGGAAGGTAATCCTGACACCGAGATTGCATATATGGGCTGCAGAACCAGGGTAATCGGCAATACTTATGATCCGTCAAGGGAGACAATTTTTGGCCGCGGCAATCTGAGCTTTACTACCATTAATCTCCCGAGGCTTGCCATGAAAAGCAATAAAAATCTCAATATGTTCTTTGAGGAATTTGACAAAAAAATAGATCTGGTTGTTGACCAGCTATATGAAAGATATTTGATACAAGCCGAAAAAAGGGTTAAGAACTTTCCGTTCCTTATGGGACAAGGGGTATGGTTGGATTCTGACAAACTGGACTGGGAGGATGAAGTCGGGGAAGTGTTGAAGCATGGTACATTGACAATAGGCTTCATAGGTTTGGCCGAATGCCTGAAAGCTCTTACCGGAAAGCATCATGGAGAATCTGAACAGTCCCAGAATCTTGGCCTGGAAATCATCGGCTATATGAGAAAAAGGATGGATGAGGCCAGCCAGAAATATAAAATGAACTTTAGTGTGATAGCAACTCCTGCCGAAGGTACCTGCGGCAGATTTATAAAATATGATAAAAAGCTCTTTGGAGTTATTGAAGGGGTCACTGACAGGGAGTATTACACAAACAGCTTCCACGTTCCCGTATATCATAAGATAAATGCAATTGATAAAATAAAAATCGAGGCGCCTTATCATGAAATGACTAATGCAGGCCACATTACATATGTTGAAGTAGACGGTGATCCTTTAAACAATCTGGATGCCTTTGAAAAGATTATCAGGGCAATGAAGGAATCAGGAATAGGTTACGGCTCAGTCAACCATCCTGTTGACCGGGACCCTGTCTGCGGCTATACGGGAATAATCGGGGAAACCTGTCCAAGCTGCGGCAGAGAAGAAGGCGACAGAAAATTTGAAAGAATCAGACGTATAACAGGTTATCTGGTTGGAACGCTTGAACGTTTCAACGACGCAAAGCAGGCAGAGGTAAGGGACAGAGTAAAGCACATGTAAAGCATGGGTCAAAAATCTAAATAATGATACATCTGTATCATTATTTAGATTTTTTTAGAGGCATTGTACAGTATAGATGTGCTCAAACAATCCAGCTTTTTAGTGCAATCGTACGGTATAGATATATTTAAACTTTAATTGTATATTTAGAGGCATTGTACAGTATAGATGGGTCCAAACTACCCAGTTTTTTTGTGCAGCCGTACAGTACCGGGCTATTTAAGTTTTACGTGTAGACAAATGCAATACATGAAGTACTGTTGATTATGTGAGCGATCCATTAATTGAATTTGTGTACGGGAGCACAATTACAATATTTTCATATGTACTTACATATTTAATGCAGCATGGGAGGAGTATATGGATTTACAGATAAGAATTGCCGGAATTATCAATGAATCGATTGCCGACGGGCCTGGCATCCGTATGGTGGTATTTACCCAGGGCTGTTCACATAACTGTCCGGGCTGCCATAATCCCCAGACACATCCCTGTGATGCCGGAGAAGTGATAGAAATTGACAGGATACTGAGCGATATAAAGAAAAATCCGCTTCTTGACGGGATAACCCTGAGTGGAGGAGATCCTTTCGAACAGGCTTCAGTCTGTTCGGTTCTTGCGGGTGAGGTCAAAAAGCTGGGTCTTAATGTGATAACCTATACAGGATATACCTATGAGCAGCTGCTTGATCTTTCCGAGCAGAGAGAGGGATATGCCGGGCTTTTGAAAAACACGGACCTGCTGGTAGACGGTCCGTTTATATTGGGCCGGAAGGATCTTCTTTTGAAATTCAGAGGTTCTTCCAATCAGAGGATAATTGATATGAATAAAACCAGAAAGCAAGGCGAGCTTGTTCTTGCAGAAATATAGGTGCCATATCAGATTTCGAGAGCCCTATGAATCAAAAACTTTTTCCCGGTCCTTTATGGGCTGGTAAATATCCAATTCACAATAGTTATCATTTGACAGACTTGTGTCTATATATTCAAATTCAAAAGGAGCGGCGGATTTGAAACCTGAATTTGTGATCCATCTGCGGTATAAATGAACCAGCACCCTTCCTACCTGTCTGCCCTTTATATCATCCGGACGAAAAAAACCGACAAAGCGGAAAACGACATATTTGTGGGCGGGAATGGATATGCCCGTCATTCCTTCGGGAATATTCCCCAGATCAGGAACCTGGACCGAAGGAATATAGCTTACATATCCATCCTCATAATTGCTCCAGTCGGTATATCCGAAATATATATCGGGATTGACCGGGTTTACTATACTATTTTTGTGATTATAAAAAAACTCTTTGCCATAGGTATTAGCGGCATTATCTCCGGATCTGCTTTGTATTTTATACTTTTTTCCTACGATACTGAATTTCTGTTTAAAAATGTAGAATGGTTTAAATGTAACGGAATTCTGCACCGACATAATATCGTTAATATTGATTTTTTCCTGGATTTGAAGTGACAATTGCTCAGATTTCACCTTTAACGGAGTATATCCGAATTTCTTTCTGAAAGCTCTTATATATGATTGTTCATGATCAAAGCCATATTCCATGGCAATGTCTATAATCCTCATATTTGTATTGATAAGTTCATTTATACTGGATGTGAGTTTTCTTGATTGAACATAATCCATGATGGCTTGACCGGTCAATGACTTAAACATTCTGTGCAGGTAATATTTCGACACTCCTGTATAAAGCGCCAGATCATCCAGCGTAAATCTGTTGGAAATATTCTTCTCGACGAAGTTAATACATGTGCTAATGGTTTCCTTAGTATTTATCACAATTTTATACCTCAAATCAAAAAAGCAATATCTGTTCATTTCTAAGTAATTATACATGTTATCTTTATTAATGTAAATCATTCCCGGCTTTCACTCAACCCCTATACTTTCAGGGATTGCAGTTGAATTATTTTATGGGATAAGGAGGTTTTTTTATGAAGAAACGTGTTGTTATTACCGGTACAGGAGTGATTTCCTCACTTGGAAACAGTACCGCGGAGTTTTGGCACAATATAAAAAGGGGTAAATCAGGAATCAGTAAAATTGATAGAGCTGACGTTTCGGATCTTCCTACCACTGTCGGTGCAGAGATTAAAAATTTTGAGCCATCTGAATTTATTGATAAAAAGGAAATAAAAAGAATGGATCGTTTCGCACAGTTTGCAGTGGCTGCCGCCCAAATGGCCATAGAGGATTCAAAATTGGATATGGAAGGTTTGGATAAAGAACGGTTGGGAGTTATTATCGGAACTGGGATAGGCGGTCTGGAAACATTGGAAAACCAGCATAAAATCCTGTTGGAAAAGGGCCCCGGAAGAGTCAGCCCATTTTTTGTTCCAATGATGATTCCCAATATTGCCGCTGCAAATATCGCTATCAAATATGGGGCAAAGGGCTTCGCGGAATGTGTGGTCACAGCCTGCGCCTCTTCGGTTAATTCTGTAGGTGATGCTTTTAAGATAATTCAGAGGAATGCTGCCGATGTAGTGATTGCCGGCGGCACCGAAGCTCCGATAGTAAGGCTGGCACTTGCAGGTTTTTGTGCAAACAAAACCATGACTACAAACAGTGACCCTTCAACGGCCTGCAGACCTTTTGACATGGACAGGGACGGTTTTATCATTGGCGAGGGAGCAGGCGTGCTGATCCTTGAAGAGTATGAAGCTGCAATAAAACGCGGAGCAAGAATCATTGCTGAAATAGTGGGATACGGCTGTACAAATGACGCCTATCATATTACAGCACCGGCTGAGGGAGGAGAAGGCGCGGTAAGGTGCATGAAACTTGCAGTTGAAGATGCCGGAATAACAGCTTCGGATATTGGATATGTAAATGCCCACGGGACATCCACCAAACTTAATGATAAAAGTGAGACGCAGGCAATTAAAACTGTCTTTGGAGAGCATGCAAAAATATTACCTGTAAGTTCCACCAAATCAATGACCGGACATCTTCTGGGAGCTGCGGGAGCCATTGAAACCATTATAACCGCACATGCATTAAAGGAAGGTTTTCTGCCTCCGACAATAAATTACAGAACTCCTGATCCGGAGTGCGACCTGAATTGTGTGCCCAACACAGGAAAAGAAACAAATATGTTATATGCTCTGACAAATTCCTTCGGCTTTGGAGGACATAATGCGACACTTGTAATGAAAAAAGTGTAAATTAGTTAAGAACCGCACATAAGTACACGCCTGAAACCGGCGTAGCTGAAGACTCGCGCTTCTACTGCTTCAGGCAGTACTTATAACGGGGTTTTAATATCAAGTATTACTGAACTTCCCTGAAGGCCACATTTTGTCTGAAGCATATGGCAGCACCTACAGCCGTGGCATATTCGGCGTTGGGCGGGGTCTGGAAGTTCACGTCATACAGCTTGCTGAGCTGTGTGAAAATGTACTCTGACTGAGGGACGTTGGTGAGATTTCCTGTCAATACCACATCTTTTATTTTGTCTATTCTTGTGTTAAACACTGCAATCATACCAATGGTCTGGAATACCAGATTTATTATTCCCATGGCCAGGTCTGATTTTGTAACCAGGTCACTGATTTTTCCAAAATTCGAGGCAGTGGTTTCGCTGGGCAGTGTTTCCATCGCTTCCTTGGAAATATCGCCGATGGTCAGATCCACATGGGAGAGATCACCGCCGTTGGCGGCTTCAATCAACTCATCGAAGTGACGGACATTGAGCATTCTGTTTGACAGGCCCAGGAGTGTTCCGCCGCCTACACCCGTACCGCCGAGGTGGACTGCCGTGTTGTTTTCAGCTTTGACAAGCGCCGTTCCGGTACCCATACTGACGATGATGGCTTTGTTCAGGTCACTGAGGAAAAGCCCTCCCATGCCTATTGCCATAAACTCATCGACCTTTCCGGTAGGAATTCCAAATAACCTGTTGTTTATAAAAGAAGAACCAACACCTGTTATCATTATTCTTTCTATATCCTCAATTTTTAATGAGTGAGTATTCAGAAATTTTCCGAATGCGCCGTAAACAGACGCTATAGGGTCATTGGCACGGACAAGTAACGGGGCGATCATCGCTTTTCCGTCAAAGCCCACTATTTTTGTTGTACTACCACCGATATCTATTCCAATAACTTTACCCACAAAACCACTCCTTATAATTATTTGTATTCATTAAAATTTTACAAAAAATAAATTGTTATTATTATGAGACGGTAAACATTCTTGCCAGTGCAATTACCACCCCGGTGATACCTTCTCCTCCAAGCAGGCCTGATGCAGCAACATTGCCTGTTTCCTCCGATTTTTTACCACTTGCTCTATCTGTTATAAAGCGGATTATACCGCCAAGGAAAACTGCAGCGGAGATGGTAAAGGGGAGAAAGAGTCCGATCCCAAGGGTGGCAGTGGGCAGGCCCAGAAGATACAGTGCCGCACCTATTGCTGCCGCAACACCAAACACCACCGGACTTCCAATACCATTTATCATAGCGGATACTCCAACTGCCTGACCTGCGGGGAGAGCCGTTCCTGTACCCACTTCACCAAACTGGTTTACAATGGCGAATAATGAAATGGAAGCAACCACAGTTCCGAATACACCTCCGACTATCTGAGAAACCAGCTGTGCCTTGGGATTTGTTCCCAGCAACTGACCGGTTTTGTAATCATTGAACAAATCTCCCGAAAAACCGCTGGCTACAGCAACACAAGCCGCTACAAACAGTGCGTCGGTAGCATCGATATTTACGAAAATTCTAATTCCCAGCAGAACAATAATACCGAATATCTCCATTGGATTAATGCCTGTTTGACCTGTTATTGTAGCAGCCATTATGGAAACGATAAATACTCCGATAATAAGCAATATTGAAGGAATTACCGATAAACCGCACACTATTGTCAGGATGAAAGCCAGTGCAGTAGCTGAAACAATTAAAATCCTGCTGTAATCAAAAAACTTCTTTTTACCCTCGGAAGTTTTCGAATAATTATCTTTTTTCTGCGAAAGCAGTTTTTTGATTCCGGAAATTAAAATTCCTATAATTACCCCCAGCCCCGTCCCCACAAGCAGCCCGATTCCTGAAGTGGTTGCAAAAGCAGTGGCAGCTGCGGCATCGGCAAAAAATCCAAGCTTTGGTCCGAAAGGAACAAGAAAGGCATTTGAAATCAATGCACCAAGGAACCAGACTCCCGTATAGAGAGTTCCCAATATATATCCCATACCTATTGCCATAGGTGAATTCCAAATTCCCAAAGAGTTCTTGAACATAAAAGCATCAGGTACGATTTTCAGCTGATCTCTGAGAAAGGTGTACAGCGTAGAGGCAGCCATGGACCCAAATAATACAATGGATTTTTTTCCTCCCTCGTCACCCACTTTGATGGTTTCAGCCGCCGCCTGGCCGATTGGATAGGGCAGTGCATTTTTAACAATAAATCTGTATCTCAAAATGTATGAGGTTACACTTCCGAGAAGCATACCTGCGGCGGCAATTAAAAGAACCTTAACATAATTGTCCGAAAAATTATCGGAGCCCTTCCAGATGCCCATAATCCAAAGGCCCGGAAGTGTAAAGGCCAAGCCGCCTGCTACCATTGCACCTGCAGACATTGCCGTTTGAGTGATATTGATTTCGTTGTTTGTTGTTTTTCCAAATAATTTTAAAAGGGCCATGGAGAGTACGGCAACGAAAATAGTCGGCCAGGGAAGAGCACTCATTCTGAGCGCAACGTACATAGAACTTGCTGTAATGACACATGAGCCAAGCGATCCGATAACAAGACTTCTGAGAGATAATTGTTCGACACCTAAAAATTTTCTTTCTTCATTATTATTCAAAGTAATACCTCCTCATTAATAGAAATGTAAAAAGTTTGATCATGCAAGCCCATGCATTTATCACAAAACATCAAATTCATACATTGCCGGTGGTTAAATTTAGACCACTGGATTTATTATTCTTGAATTGAACGATCTATATGTATATTCCATAAAGAGTGCCAAGCGGGTACTTTAATGTAAGAATTTAATATAGTTTTTACTGATAAATATGATGGCTTACGTAAGAAGTGGTACTAACTTGAAATGAAATTGAGTTTACTCATATAATCAACCTCCGTTCTCATTCCGCAAGGGATATAAGTCGTTAATCAATGCTGATGTGCAGCTTCCAAATGATGAAAGTCCGGTTTCTAAAGAATACCAGCTGTTACACTATGATAACATATTAACAATCCTACTGCAATAATATTAGGTCTGCAATCGCAATCCGGTACTTCCGGAGTGCTTTTTAAAATTAAGGAAAATAAAATTAAGAAATATTTTGGATACAAATAAAAATATGTTAGTATATTAATAGTTAAATTTTATCTCGAAAACTTTCGCTGAAAGTTTTTCTTCAAGGGATAATTCACCTGTCCCTGGCACAAATTTGAGATAAGAATGAGAGGAGCGTATTAGAAAAATGAATTCAAGTGAAATGAGGCTTGCAGTGCTTATTGACGCTGAGAATGTACCTTACAGCAATATTAAGGGCGTAATGGAGGAAATAGCCAAATACGGGACACCTACTATTAAAAGGATATATGCTGACTGGACAAAGCCGACAATTTCAGGCTGGAAAAATGTACTTCTGGAAAATGCAATAACCCCCATACAGCAATATAGTTACACTTCGGGGAAAAATTCATCGGATTCCGCGATGATAATTGATGCAATGGATGTTCTATATTCCGGTCAGGTTGAAGGGTTCTGTATAATATCAAGCGACAGTGACTTCACTCGTCTTGTAACAAGACTGAGAGAATCAGGCAAAAAGGTTTTCGGAATAGGTGAGAGAAAAACCCCGAGTCCTTTTATTTCGGCCTGTGACAAGTTTACTTACATTGAGATAATAAGCGGCGCTTCACAAGCAAACAACACCTTCGAGAGCGGAGTGAAAAAAGATGAGATCACCGAAAAAGAACCCAGGTCCAACACTGTTTCCATCGGTAAGGATATAATAAACCTGATCTCGGTTTCAATTCATGATGTAGAAGATGAGAACGGCTGGGCCTTTCTTGGTGATGTGGGCAATCTGATAATCAAGAAACAGCCGGATTTTGACCCAAGAAACTTCGGTTTTTACAAGCTCACTCATCTCATAAAGAAACTGAAGGAGTTTGATATAGAAGAGCGTGATACCAACAATTCAAAAATTAAGCATATATACGTCAGAAACAGAGTGAAGTAATTCAACTCAGAAATATAAGCAGTGAATTTGATAATAAAGATTATTTTGAGTGTAAAGTAAAAATACTTGACAAAGCAAAACATGTGCATTAAACTATGTTAGTAAAGTAAAAATACTAGTTTGGGTTTGGATGATTTTTTGTACGTCAGGAGGCTTTAGCCTCACCACTCAAACTATGGACTTTAAGCCGATGGTAATTGACTTAAGCAATACTGCTTACAGACTAACAGGAAAAATTTATTTCTATAGCTATAACGCATTTTCCTGGGTGGAGTATTTATGGACAAAGTTTATGAAACCTCTCTGTTGCTTGATTTTTACGGTCAGCTGCTGACCGAAAGACAGTATGAGATACTGGATCTTCATTATAATAATGATTATACCCTGTCGGAAATAGCAGAACAGCTGAATATCAGCAGACAGGGTGTTTATGACAATGAAAAGCGGGGCAGGGCCGTATTAAACGATTACGAAAACAAACTCGGTCTGCTGAGCAAGTTTTCGCAGCAAAAGCAGAAGGCCGAAGAGGTTCGGAAACTAATTGAAAACATTGAGATAAGCGGGTTCAGCAGGCATAATGCTGAAATTGTGGAACGCGTAAAGCGTGAGCTTGCAGAGCTTGTAAACAGCATATAGAGTTATATTTGAGAGCTTCGCAGAAGCCGGAATATCAACTCGGATTGAATTGGAGGTTTTGGGATGTCGGTTTTTGAGGGTTTATCAGGAAAGCTCCAAGAGACAATTAAAAAAATCCGCGGTCAGGGCAGAGTATCCGAAAAAGATGTAAAGGATATGATGAGGGA
>JAEVZU010000013.1 GCA_023392075.1 Bacillota bacterium
TGATCAGGGACAAGAATACAAACATTTATGTAGTTGAGAGTAAAACCTCGGCACTGGTCATAGATACCGGTTACGGCCTTTTAAATTTGAAAAGCAAGGTTGAGGAGATAACTGATAAACCTGTAACAGCAGTAGTATTTACACATGGGCATAATGACCATGCGTTTGGAGGACATTATTTCGACAGAGTGTTTATGCATAAGGATGAAATGCCTGTATTTGAAAGACATTGCAATATTAGAAAACCTCAAATCGGAAAAAGCTCGGCAGGAGAATACAAACTTTCACCTGATAAATTGGACGAATGGCTCAAAGCAAAACCTGAAATAGATTTTATATCTGTGGGAGATATTGTTGATCTGGGAGACGTCCAGCTTGAAGTAATTTCACTGAAAGGACATACACCCGGCAGTATCGGCCTGCTGGACAGAAAACACCGCATACTTTTTTCGGGAGACGGACTTAACAATCATATATGGATGCAGCTGGCCGAATCAAGTACCCTCGAAGAATATCTTGAAATATTGAACAGTACGGATCGGTACCTGGAGGATTTTGATATTATATGTAACGGTCACAGTCTGGAACCGTTACCGCTTACATTTATTAATGAATTAAAACTGACTCTGTCGGATTTAATCGGCGGAGCAGTGGGTGAACCTTACAACAATCCTGTAGCAAGCGGTATGATATACACCCGCAATGGCTGTGAAGTTGTATACGCACCGGAGAAAATATGGAAGGTTAAACTTTGATGTCTGAGCATAGCTTAAAATAAAATGTCCGGAGATGAAACTATGAAACAAATTATTTTAAAAACAGGTGAACTGCTGACAATCAGAGAGGCTATGAAAGAAGATGCCCGGTGCGTCCTGGATTGTACTGAAAAAGCCAGCTCTGAGACTGATTTTCTGACTTTTGCTCCCGGAGAATTGCAATTCACTGTCGAAGAGGAAGAACAGTTTTTGGACAACATTTGTAAACTTGACAACTCAATATTTTTTGTTGCGGAGATATCGGATATTATTGTGGGAACTGCAAGTTTTATGGGTGGTTCCAGGCCCAGGACTGCTCACACAGGAGAGTTTGGAATAAGTATACTCAAGGAATACTGGGGAAGAGGAATAGGCTCCGAAATGATCAGATATTTCTTGAAACATTCCAGAAATACCGGTGTTATTAAGAAAGTAAATCTAAGAGTCAGAAGTGACAATATAACTGCAATCCATCTTTATAAAAAGCTCGGATTTGTTGAATGCGGGAAACTCACAAGAGATTTCAGTATAAATGGTACTTACTATGACTCCATATTGATGGAATACGAAATTGATTAATTAAAAGCCCTGAAGCATATGCTGATTTTCAGCGGAACTTCAGGGCTTTTAAGTTGAAATATTTGGTTAAGCGGTAAATATCATACCAAAAAAATTATTTTTTATTTAAAACTGCCGCTCCGGTCTCTTCCTCAAACTGTTTGAGATACAGAGAGTGGTAGTAACCTTTTTGTCTGAGCAGTTCCTTATGAGTTCCTCTTTCTATGATTTTACCGTTCTTGACCACAAGTATAAGGTCGGCTTTCTTGATGGTAGACAACCTGTGGGCGATGAGGAAGGAGGTTCTGTTTTTCAATATATGCATTATAGCTTCCTGAATAAGCTGCTCGGTCTGTGTATCAATTGAGGAGGTAGCCTCATCGAGTACAAAGATTCGTGGATTGGCTATTATTGCACGTGCAAATGAAATAAGCTGTTTTTCACCAGTGGACAGCCTGTCGCCGCCTTCTCCTATATTTGTATCAAGGCCGTTTTCCATGTTGTTGATGATCCCGTCTGCAGCCACAATCCTGATGGCGGCTTCAATCTCCTCGTCAGTGGCGTCAAACTTGCCATACCTTATATTTTCGCGGATGGTTCCCGAAAACAGGTGAGGGCTTTGCAGTACATATCCTATATTGTTGTGAAGCCACAACTGTGAACGTTCTTTGTAGTCTCTGCCGTCAATCAATATCTGTCCGCCGGTAGGTTCAAAAAATCTGCAGGCCAGATTTACCAGAGTACTTTTACCTGCTCCGGTTTCGCCGACAATTGCAACTGTAGTTCCAGCGGGTATTTTCAGATTGAAGTTTGTAAGTATGTATTCATCACCGTCAGGATATTTAAAGGTAACGTCCTTGAATTCAATATCACCATTCAGATGCTCCCAGTTTTCCTTTTTAGGATTGAAATTGTCACCGTACTTCTCAATAACTTCAGGTGTATCGGTTATTTGAGGCTGGGTTTCCAGCAGGCCGGTAACCCTCTCTATATTTGCCTGGGTTGACACAAAGTCTGCAAATACGCGGGCAATCTGCTGAATAGGTTCAAATATGCTGATTGCGTAAGTAATAAAGGCTGAAAAGGTTCCGAAGAAAAGGGGATCTTTTATAGCCAGTTTTCCTCCGCTGACAATTACGAAGCATACCGCCAGGGTACTGAAGGTCAGAACAATAGGTATAAACACTGCATTAAGTACCGTAGACCTGATGGTATAGTTGTAATAGTTATCAGTTATCACCGAGAATTCCTTAAGGTTTTTATCCTCGATTACCAGAGTTTTTGAGGTTCTTGCGCCAGTTATTCCTTCATTGAAGGCACCCGTCATCCTTGAGTTTATCTTCCTGATTTTCCTGTTTATATTCAGGATCTTTTTCTGAAAATACATTGTGATAATAGCTATAACCGGCAATATGCACATTACAAGCAGGGCCAGCTTTATATTCAATATCAGCATGGCAATAAATACTCCGATTACATAAATTATTGCCCACAACATGTCAATAAGTCCCCAGGACACCATCTGACCTATACGCCCGGTATCACTCATGACCCTCGCCATCATATATCCTACGGGTGTTGTATTATAATATGAGAAGGACAGCTTCTGAAGATGCACAAACAGTGCTCTTCGTATTGCTTTGGCAACATTAAGCTCAACCCTCATTGCATTTTTTATAAAGAATATAACAGCCATTGCCTGTGAAAAAAGCAAACAACCGTAAGCTACTGCAAATTTACCGATACCTTCTGTTGATTTGGTGACAATAAAATTATTTATGGCATAACGCTGAAACAGCGGATAAACTACATCTATTATCGAAACAAGCACCAGAAATGAAATAGCCGTTACAAAAGCTTTTTTATATTGTTTTACGAAAGGTATTATTTTAGCCCAGATTTTAATGGAAAAGGGCTTCTTGTATTCTTCCTCTTCAAAATAAGACATTAATTACCACCTCCGGCTGGAGCATTCTGACCGGGTTCCAACAGTTCGGTTTCCAGACTGCTCTGAATATCGTATATTTTTCTGTAAATTCCATTCTCGTTTTCCAACAGCTCTTTGTGAGTACCCATTTCGGAAATCTGGCCATCCTCCAGCACCAGTATTACATCTGCGTTCATAAGAGTGGTTATTCTGTGGGATACAAGGATAACCGTGCTGCTGGAAGTATTCTCCTTCAGTGAGCTGCGTATTTTGGAATCGGTTTCGGAATCAACAGCCGACAGCGAGTCATCAAATATCATGACAGGGGAGTGCTGCATCAGCATTCTTGCGATAGCTACTCTCTGTTTCTGGCCTCCCGACAGTGTCACTCCGCGCTCGCCTACAATAGTATCATAGCCTTTTGAAAATCCCATAATGGCATCATCCACAGCAGCCACTTCCGCAAAGTGACGGATCTCTTCAATATTGTTTGTACCTTTAAAGGCATCAATATTCTGCTGGATTGTTTTTGAGAACAGGAAGGGTTCCTGAAGAACAAAACCTATATTGCTTCTCAGGTGATTCAGCTTGATCTTTCTGATATCAACACCGCCTATTTCAATCGAACCCTTGTCTTCGGGAAGCTCATAAAGCCTGTCTAGCAGATACATTATCGTAGACTTTCCCGAACCTGTTCCGCCCAGAATTCCAAAGGTTGTTCCAGCCTTGATTTTGAAAGATATGTTCTTAAGAACAGGTTTCTGTCCTTCATATTCAAAGGTTACATTCTTAAACTCAATATCCTTGTTCATATGGGGGCTAATTGCATCAGGGGTGTCATTTTCCTGCTCCTCGGATACAATTTCCTTTATTCGGCTGAGGGAGACACTTGTTTTACTCATTTCGGAGAGTATACGTCCGAATTGTCTCACAGGCCAAACCAGCATGGAGTTGTAGAACACGAAAACCAGAAACTCTCCAAGTGTGATTACTCCATTGGCGGCTTCAATTGCACCCAGGACGATGATCAACATTACCTGCAACCCTGAAACCAGGTCACCGATACCCCAGTATTTGCTGAGCAGGTAACCCAGCTTGATCCAGTAGTTGGCAAAGTAATCATTCTTTGTGTCAAAATTTTCTATCTCATAGGCTTGACGACCAAAAGCACGAACAACACGAACTCCTGTAAAGTTCTCCTGAACCATGGCGGAAAGTGCTCCTTCGGCCTCGTCTGCGTATTTAAACCTGTCTGCTATCTTTTTAAAGAAGATGGCGGAATAGGCTACAACTACAGGAATAAATGCCGTTGCTATAACCGAGAGCTTAACATTCATCATAAACATCAGAGTAAGAGAGAAGGTGAGCAAAAAAACGGTTCTGACCATTTCAATAAATTGAATGGATAAGAAGTTTTTTATAGTTTCAACATCCGAGGTACAACGTTGAATGATGTCTCCGGTCTGATTTTTTACATGCCAGCTGTAGGGCAGTTTTTGAATATGGTCGAAAAGGTGATTGCGCAATTTTCTGATAGTACCTTCCGAAGCTTTTGCCATGCAATACCTGTACAAAAACGTGAATATCCCGGATAAAACAGCCAATAGCAACGATGCTCCGGCACAAAGCAGGAGATTGTCCTTTATGAATTCACTGCCGCCCTGCCGGTTGATATAATCCAAAAGGAATTTCGGCATGCTTAACTTCTTGGCTCCGCTGATTACGTCAACTATCAATCTTATGACCTGCGGCATCAGGTAGTTGAACACAATTGCAAGCATGGTGAATATGATTGCAAGTACGTAAAAACATCTAAAGTCTTTTATAAATGTATAAAGCATTTTAAATCTACCTTTATTGTGGGGCTGCATACAAACTCTCCTTTAAAAAAATAGTATCTTAAATAATTGCCGTCTATTTGATATAAGGGGTGAAAACTGGAGATCATACAAAAAAGGGGAACAAAAAAACACGATACCATAGCATCGTGTTTAAAATATTCTATTTTTGATATTTCAACTCAAATGACGGTTACTTAAGTGTTTGATCCAACACAAGCATGCATATAATAAAGCTTGCCTGTTATAGATCCGATATTCAATTATTTACAGAACACCTCATTAAATCTAATTGATAACATCTTTATAAACACTCCTTTCACCAGATTAGTATTTTTACTTACCAGGATATGTTATTATACTTGTGTATGTCCTGTCAATAGCTGTAATAAATTTGTAAAATAAGTAATCATATTTATAAAATTTTAAAACAGATTCTATAAATATGACATACAGTTGTCCTATTTGTTATTATAAAATATATAGTAAAATATTAACAAAAGCTGTTTCCAAATTGAAAAGACGGAAGAAAAGAGGTCAACATGATTGAGATACCTGAAGCCCTTGAGCTTTCAAGACAGATAAGGGAAAATATGACAGGAAAAAGAATAATGAATGTTATCACTGCCCAGAGTCCTCACAAATTTGCATGGTTCTTTGGTGATCACGAAAAATATCATGACCTTCTCTACGGAAAAGTCATCGGCCATGCAAAAGGTGTGGGAGGTATGGTGGAAATATCTGCGGAGGACGCAATTATACTTTTTGGTGACGGGGTGGCAATCAAATATCATGGTGAAAATGAGAAAAGACCGCAGAAACACCAGCTGCTCATTGAGTTTGAGGATTTTACCGCCTTGACTGCTTCGGTGCAGATGTACGGCGGGTTATGGTGCTTCAGGGAAGGGACCTTTGACAATCAATACTATAATATTGCAAAGGAAAAACCATCTGTACTTTCCGAGCAATTTGATGGGGCTTACTTTGACAAAATTGTTTCTTCGCAGGAAAATCAAGGCCTCAGTGCAAAGGCATTACTGGCAACCGAACAAAGGATTCCGGGTCTGGGTAACGGAGTTCTGCAGGACATACTGTACAACGCGGCAATTCATCCCAGAAAAAAGGTCAAAACCTTTACACAGGAGGATAAGAAAAACATATTCAACTCTGTAAAAAATACTTTGGCCGAAATGACGTTCCAGGGTGGGAGAGATACAGAAAAGGATTTGTTTGGCTGTTCCGGAGGTTACAAATCAATACTAAGCAAAAATACGGCGGGTAAACCCTGTCAAATTTGCGGGGATCTGATCAGAAAGGAAGCTTATCTGGGCGGGAGTATTTATTATTGCCCCATGTGCCAGAAATTATAATTTGAGGTTTAATATGGAAAGCTTTAGACAAGAGAGCTTTAAGCAGTAGCGGATAGGTGCCTTTGTATTTCGTTTGGCATTTATCTGCTACTGTTGTAAAAAAATAAGATTCATGGTAAGTTTTAGTATTATACATTATATATTAACAAACATATTATTTTTAATTGGAGAATAGGATGAGAAGAAAATTATCATCACTTGTATTGGGAGTAATTCTTGCTCTGACGGTTACTGTGCACGGAAGCGGTTCAAACTCCGGGAATCCAGTTGCAGACAGTATTGAAAATAATGTAAGCACAAAACCTTCCGTTCAAAGTCAATATACGGTTTTTGACTTTGAAAAGTATGGAGGTGAATTTACCAGAGCATCCAACCCCTCAAAAAGTCCGGAAATTGCAAAAAGCGGAAAAGATGTCATATGTGTAGGAGTACCTGAATTTGACGGGATTTTTAACTATATTTACAGCTGGAATGAATATGATTGGTATGCATGTTATACCATGTTTGATTTTAATATTGATATCGGTTTTGACGGAAAAACAACTCCCGGTGCCACAGATTATACAGTTTCCAGAGACGGACTGACCTATACTTTTAAAATAAAGGACGGTGTAAAGTTCTGGGATGGCAAGCCTGCCACAGCTAAAGATCTGGAGTTCGCGTACTACTTAATTGCAGATCCTGATTATGATGGTCACCTTGAGCTGAAAGATGCATACATAAAAGGACTTAATGAGTACAGATATGGTCAGGCCAAAACCATTGAAGGCATTAAGGTTATTGATGATAAAACTCTTCAGATAACATGTGAGAAGTTAAATGCTGCCGCACTATTAAGTTTGAGGATTCCTTTAATTGAAAAGAGTTATTATTCTCCTGATTTTAAAAAAGGTGATACTGCCGTTGTAAAGGAAAAGAACGGTGTTCCTATGGGAACCGGACAGTATAAATTTGTCGGGTATAAACCGGGACAGGAATTGTACATGGTTGCAAATGAAAACTATTTTAAAGGAGCACCAGGAATTAAGAATCTGCGATTCATTGTAACTCCGGATGATTATCAGTTACATAGTATTCTAACGGGACGGGTGGATATAAGTATAACGGATGCTTCGGTAGATAATATGAATACCGCACAAGAGGCGGGGTATATAGATATAATAAAAAATCCAATCAAAGGTTATGGTTATATCGGGCTTAATGACGCAAATGAAAAATTCAAAGATACAAGAGTAAGGCAGGCCTTAATGTATGCACTTGACAGAAAAACAGTTGTTAAGAAGGTTTTTGGTATAAATGCAAATGTAATAAATATCCCTGAATTAATTGCATCATGGGCGTACAATGATGACGGGGTTAATAACTATGATTTCAATTTAAGAAAAGCGGCACATCTTTTGGATGAAGCGGGCTGGAAACTTAACAAAAACGGTAGGCGTGAAAAGAATGGGAAGCCTTTTACGATAAAATTCTCATGCATTACTCCACACTTTATAACTGATATTATGATTCCTATAATAAAAGAGAACTATGCTAAACTAGGCATTGATGTGACAGTTGAAACCCTCGACTGGCCAACACTGTATGAAATGGTTGCACACAAACGACTTGAGGCTTATTTTATGGCCTCAGCGTTTACCCCTGATCCGGATGATCAGGCTGAAGTTTTTAAGACAGGAGGATCAATGAACTTTTTTAACTACAGCAATCCAACAGTTGATAAGTTATATGATTACGGGGCATCAAAATTAACTTTTGAGGAAAGAAAACCAATTTATAAAGAGATATATAAAATTTTAAACGAAGAGCTTCCAATGCTTTATATTTATCAAAGAAGTGATATGTGGGCTGTCAATTCCAGAATAAAAGGAATTGAGACTTCTTCTTTCAGAGAACCCTTTTTTAATTTGTATAAATGTGAAATAGATAAATGAATTAGAAAGAAATTATGCATTCTTCAATTTTTGTGAGTGCCGGAGAAACCAAATCCGGCACTTTTTTAATTTTCCAGTGAAAAATTTTAATTACATTTTTATATAAAACAGACTGAAAATAATTAACCATAAAAGGTAAAAACCCCGCACACAGCGTTAATGCATATGTACAAGGCTTTGGTGGTGGAGGGAGATGGATTCGAACCATCGAAGTCACTGACAACAGATTTACAGTCTGCCC
>JAEVZU010000014.1 GCA_023392075.1 Bacillota bacterium
CAGTTCCTGTTTTGTCAATTTCCGGTCCACATTTCCCTGAAAGGGATTTGCAAAAGCTGGCATAAGTTTAACCTCCTAAGTTTGAATTTTAATTTTTAATACTATGACCCTCTATTGACAATGTATAGCACGCCTCACGCCGGCTATTTTGGTGATTTTTGAGGGAGATAATTTGCCTTGCGGCAAGGCAGTGCAGTAAGGCTTTGTGCCTTGCAAGCGGCTTCAACGCAGCCGCAGGGCAAATTAACCACTCAAAAACGTATTGTACATTGTCAATAGAGGGTAATATAATCAAATAAAATCTTTTAAATACCCTTTGACCTTGTCCATAGGTGTTGCTTTATCAATAAGCGGTTTATCACCTTTAAGAAAATCGAATTTTTCGGTAAAGGTCTGCTTTTCGTTTTTATATAATATACCTATTGGAATCCGGTCTCCCCACTCCATGGACTTTTCCATGGCCTTTAATCTGTCTGTAGCGTCATATCCGTCCTCTATCTTGTAAACACGTTTGCTGTACCACTGAAAAGTGTTTATTTTATTAAAGCTTACACAGGGCTGGAGAATATCTACAAGAGCATACCCCTTATATTTGATGGCTTCTACCATTATTGAAGTCAAGTGCTCCCTGTCTCCGCTGAAGGCTCTGGCAACAAATCCGGCACCCAGGGCCAATGCTACCAGGAGTGGATTCATAGGCTCATTCATTGAGCCCGCCGTCTGTACTCCGGTTACATGACCGATACCTGTGGTCGGAGAGGCCTGGCCTTTTGTCAATCCATAAATTTGATTGTCATGCACAAAATGTGTTATATCCACATTCCTTCTGATATTGTGCAGGAAGTGGTTTCCTCCTTCGCCATAGGAATCACCGTCGCCTGTATTCACTACTACAGTAAGATCCTTGTTTACAATTTTGGCTGCGACGGCAGGAGGCAGGGATCTTCCGTGAAGGCCGCAGAAGCCGTTTGTATTAATGTACTGAGGAGTTTTTGCGGCCTGGCCGATTCCTCCTACCACCAATACTTCATGCGGCTTTTTCCCTGTTTGCTCCAGCGCCGCCTTAAGACATTCAATTATGTTAAAATCCCCACAGCCGGGACACCATGCTGTTTCTGAAATACTATACTTTACATCGCACATAGTTATTCATTCCCCCTGATTCTCTCAAATATAAATCTGGAACTCATTGGCCGGCCGTCATATTTAAGTACACTGCTGTCACAGAATATTCCTGTGACTTCGGAAACTATGGAAGCCAGCTGTCCTGTTGCGTTCTGTTCGACATTTATTATTCTCTTGGCTTTTTTTGCCTTCTCAACCAGCAGTTTGGTCGGTAAAGGCCAGATATCACCAAATACAAGAGCTCCATATTTTTTATCAGAATTGCTGTTCAGCATGTTTACCGCTTCAGTTACCGGACCCCAGGTTGAGCCCCAGGCAAGCAGCAGTACATCACAATTGACAGCACCGGTAAAATCAGGCTCAAGAAGTTCCTTCTCCAAATATTGAAGTTTCCGCAGCCTCTTTTCCACCATCTGGTTTCTGACTTCGGCAGATTCCGTTATATGACCGGCCTCATCATGCTCATCACTGTCCACCAGTACAGTTGCTCCGGGGTTTTTCCCCGGGATGATTCTTGGTGAAATTCCGGTTGAGGTGATTTCGTATCTTTTATAAGGGTTGGCTTCATCAAACTGATAGCCGGATATGTAATAATTTCTCTCAACCGATTCAAAATTAAAAGGTTTTACTGTTACAGTGGTATCGGCAAGATACTGGTCACTCAGGAGAATAACCGGAAGCTGGTATTGGTCGGCCAGATTGAAAGCTCTGACAGTCTGATAAAAAGCGTCTTCGGGGTTTCTCAGTGCTATTACCATTCTTGGAAATTCACCCTGGGATGCAGAAATAACAAATTTCAGGTCACTCTGCTCCGTCCTTGTAGGGAGCCCTGTGGTCGGTCCGGGACGCTGTACTTCGGCAATGACCAGAGGAACCTCCTGCATTCCCGCCAGGCCAAGAGCCTCAACCTTAAGTGCAAAGCCTCCGCCGGAAGTACCGGTCATAGCCCTTGCCCCGGCATAGGAAGCACCTATTGCCATATTGATTGCAGCAATTTCATCCTCGGCCTGCTCTACAACTATCTCGGCATCCAGCATTTTTGAGGCCAGGTAATCCATTATGCTGGTAGAGGGTGTCATGGGATAGGCTGAATAAAATTTACAGCCGGCTGCCAATGCTCCCAGTGCAACAGCCTCATTTCCATTGATTATTATATTATCATC
This sequence comes from Bacillota bacterium, assembly GCA_023392075.1. GTDB lineage: Bacteria > Bacillota > Clostridia > Acetivibrionales > DSM-1351 > Ruminiclostridium. The sequence goes on from JAEVZU010000014.1 coordinate 2,289, forward strand.
CTGTGCTGTTGAATTAATGTCATATTTTTTTGCAACCAGCTTTCTTCCTTCCGCAAGAGCTTTGAAATTCAAGGCTGCAAGCTCGGCATTAAAGAAATCCTTAAGAACGGCTTCAGTTTCCCGGTCATCAATGCCCAGCAGCTCCAAAACGGCACCAACAGCTACAGTTCCCATTGTTCTGATATTTCCTGTGCCCGAAGCAATTTGTTTAAGGGGCAACCTGATACATCTCGAATCCTGGTTTTTAATTTCTTCCTCGCAAATGATAAATCCGTCAGCTTTTAAATTTTCAATGTGACATTCGATAGTTTCTCCATTCATGGCAATAATGCCATCCACTTCCTCTGAATGAGATAATATTCTCTCGCTTCCGAAACGTATCTGGATAAAATTATGTCCGCCTCTAACCCGCGACATATAATCTCTGATTGTGAATACTTCAAATCCCTGTCTTTTGAGAATCCTTTCAAATATGGCCGAGAGAGTTTCAATACCCTGTCCAGCCGCACCTCCGATTAATATGTTATAATTCACAATTCCACCTCTTTTTGTTTAATATATAAATATTTTGCTTATGTAGAACTATTTACGAAAATCTGAACTTAGGTTTATAAATACCACTTTAAAATTACCGGTAAACATGAAATTATATTAAATTTAACGATTTTTTAGAACTAAAGGTCTGAAACATCTAAATTCATATATTTCCGGCGGTTAAATTCCTGCAGAATTTCGTTGTCGTCTTTTCCAATACATACTGTATTACCCTGGTCCTCCGCCTTACCCAGCAGAAATTTTCCTCTCCGGGCAATATGCGTTTTAGATGTTACAAACCACTAGTGAAGAAAAATTAAGGATAAAACTGAAAAAAGTGGTATTAGCACTCTCCAATAACATTTAAAAATGTTCAATACCACTTTACCCTCTATTGAAAACATATTGTACATTGTCAATAGAGGGTATATATTTTTAATATAAAAAATTGATCAAATATATTAGAGGTGATTCATATCTATTTGCCCAGGTCGTTGCGGATAGCATTAAACCAGACATCCGCCATCTTATCATAGCCGGTTCTGTTGGGATGCACACCGTCCTGCAGATCGGCGTTGGTAAGAGCACTATACATATCCACTGCAAATACCGGTTTTCCCTCATTGACCTTATTTTGAACAATTCCCGGGATTTGAGAATTAAAGCTTATTATTTTTTGATTCAAATCCGACATGCCCAGGGGAACAATTTTAGCAACATAAAGTTTTCCTCCGGCCGGTAACTTGGCACATATCTTATCGATCAACGCACTCAATCTGGCCGGAGCATTGGATAAATTATAATTTTGGGCAATATCGTTTGTACCGATATGCAATAATACGATTTTGGGTTTGTAGGTATCCATCCACGAATTAATATTTGTATCAAGCTGATCAATACGCCAACCCGAGTGACCTTCATGATTTTTATCACCAAGCTCGGCAGGTCCGTTTGACAATGAGCCTGCAAAATCGACTTTAAGTCCATTGCTTGTAATATTCTTCCACAGCTTGATGCGGTAACCTCCGGGTACCACCAAACCGTCGGTTATTGAATCACCCAGGGGCATTACAATAGTGGTAATGTCCTCAGCTGGAGTTTTGGGAAATTTATTTATCAACCCTAAAAGGTATTGCTTTAACAGAGACAAATCCAAAGCTGTTATATTCCCATCGCCTTCCAGATCAGCCGCATACAGATCATCCTGAACAGGCAAATCTGTAATGCTGCCGAGAAGAAATTGCCTCAGCAATGAATAATCCAGCGCATCGATTGCATTATCTCCGTTCAGGTCCCCCATGAGGCCTGATGCAACCGCGGCAGCATTTGGGAAATACTCCTGTTCCTCTGCATTACAAAGGGAACTCATGCATAAACAAATGCTTATTATTATAATTAAAGAGAGTATTCTTTTTTTCATAATATTAACCTCCTAAGCCATGTTATGGCTTTGAGCCGATTAGCGGCCACAAAACGGTTATGAAATTGTATGCTGCTGTTACTGCACTGCCATTTCAAAGGCAACACAGTAATTAGGTTGTGTAATTCCGGTGCTGCTTCCTTTAAACGTATCGGAATCCTTAAGCAATCCCCATCTTACGGTTCCGTTTGTCCTTTTTGTACCGCTTGTGGTATTGGCATAACCGACCTTGACTCCTGAAGACGGAAGATCACTGGCGCATGTTATTTTTACGGAATTGCCTGAGATTTCAACCGAACTGATAGTAACACGTCCGCTGGCAGTACTAACTTCAAAGCCCTTTCCGTTTCTCCACTCGGTCAGATTGCTCTGATTTGGAGCAGGCAAAGTTGTATCCCATACAAGAGGTGCTACAGGCACATGGAAATTGACTGTGATAACCCGTCCGCTTCTGCTGACACTTGTGGGCTGCAGCGGCTGCCAATCTTTACCGAGTACTACCTTTTCATAATAAATCTCACCCAGCTTTTCACCGAGCTGCCGGTAACCGCTTGCCACCAGGTGTACTCCGTCACTGTAGTAGGGATACTGGTATTTGGGACCGGTACAGATAATATCCCCGGGATGGTCCAATCCAACGCTCCATTGCTGCAGGGTTCCCACAGAAGTTCCGCTGTTGCTCGGGTATGCATGCTGCTGTGATACAAACAGAGGAATGCTTTGCGTTTGTCCGGTTATTGCTCTGATATCCTGATTGTAGTCGGACCAAAGCTTGTATAGGTCGTTTCCGTAGGTTGAACTTCCCGAATCTGTTTCACCGTGAGTAATAATTATTGCACCTACGCCATAGGTTTTTCCTTCAGCGGCAGCCAACCGCTTGATTGCACTCACTTCGAAAATGGAAGCAGCATAGGCACGTCCTACAGAACCTGTATCCGCAGCACCTTTCTTTATTGCCACCATTCCCTGTCCGGACTCACCTACTACGGTGTGCGCCGTTATGTAATCCTTGCTGAAATTTGACTGAACCAGAGACGTTATTTGATTGGCCATAACGGTGTGAGGAGTTTCACCGTAAATATTTCCGGGGTAAGGTCCGGGATACCCCGTAGCATAACTGCGTATGGGTTCGACCAGCGGTACCATCCTGAGGGAAGTGCTGTTTGGATTAAAGGGAGGTACAGTCGTGTTTCCAAGGGAAAGCTTGAGGTTGTGATACGGCTGGGTCGTAGTCACGGCAGGATTCGCTTGTGCGCCCACTGAAAGGCTCTGTCCTGTTCCGATAACCCCTGCCCAGTTCCAGGGAATGTTTACCGGATTGGATTGATCAACAGGAAATTTTTCTATCAGCCCAAGTAAAAATTGTTTAAGCAGGCTTAGATCAATTGCCGTCACCGAATCCTTTCCGTCCAGATCCGCAATTATCTCACCATCCGCTACAGGAAAAGCATCAATTGTTTTTAGCAAATACATTTTGAATAATGAAAAATCAAGTGCATCAATACTTCCGTCTCCGTTTACATCCCCATATTTGTAATTTACCGCAGCATTGGCCTCTGAAGCATATGTAATTCCTGAAGTGAGGATAAATGAAACTGCCAAAAGCAAAACCAATAGGATGAAAATCCTTCTGGAGGTTTTACCCGGGTTGTGAATTATTTTAAGCATATTTACCTCCTTAATATTGTCATATAAATATATTTTAGCCATTGAGTACTTTGGTTTTTAATAGTGCGAAATCGATGGCGTTTATTTCTCCATCGTTGTTCATATCTGCATTCTGTTTGTTAATTACAGTGTCAGGGTTTAAAATGTATTGCTTGATTACAGCACAGTCCAGCATATCAACAGCTCCGTCGTCATTTGCATCTCCGATGATTACAGGATTGTGTGTACCGTAGTACTGTCCCAATGAAATACCGTTTGAGCCAAGGGGTATCTGGTGGTCAAGCCCTATGAACTTTCCGTTTGACTGCCATAGTGCCGGCTTTAGCAATCCATATTTTGCCTCATCCCAGGTTGCCCAGTCATTGCCGACCAGCCCCCCGGTATCTCCCGAATTAGGGTTGATACACCAAAATGTGTGATTTATACGGTTATTTATCATATAGTCTCTTAATAAAGTCATCCATTTTTGATTTTTTCCGCCGTCCATAAAGCCTCCCCACTCTCCTATCAGAAGCGGAGCAATCTTCTGATCGTCAATATATGCCCAGGTATCGTACCAGTAATCGTCAAGCAGGGTCTGAGTAGTAAAATCCTTATCAAACCAGGACTGATTATACACTGAAGGACCGTAGTCATGCGGAGAGTATACCACCTGACTGTTCAAAGAACCCAAATCTACAGGGTAATCTTTAACTCCCCTTAGATTTCCGCCCCACCAGCCGCCGTACCAGGGAGCGTCATCACCGGTTGCGCCCCAGACGTCAGGGGTATCATATGTATAGCCCTTTTCTGTTTTAGGATATTGTTCAACACCTTCGATGACAATCAGCAGTTTGGGATTTACTGACAGAATAGCCCTGGAACATTGTTCGGCAGCATATTTCCAGTTGTTTTCATCTGTAGAATCATCCCATTTTGCTATATCTGCAGGTGTTTCCTTGGCATACCCCCGTTTTCCGTGAGGTTCATTCTTCAAATCCATGGCCAGAATGGTATCATCGTTTTTATACTTGTTTGTCAGCCATACTAAAGTATTTATCCACTTTTCAGTGGTTATTGTTCCTGCCGTAGAGGTATTCAAACCATACCAAAGCGGATACATATGCCCCGAATTGTTTGCATCGGGACTATGTATGTCTATCATCACCTTTACACCAAGTTCCTTACAGTAACCCATAATAATGTCAAAGATCTCCATGCTGTTTTTTGTTTTGCCGGTGGCAGGGTCATAGAAATCCGGATTGCATACGTGATACGGCGGATTGTTTGATGCAGTGACACTTGAAACCTTGTTAGGATTACCCGACATCCAGCTGTATAAAAGCTCGGTTGAAATAGGTATTCTTAACAGACCGATTCCTCTGTTTGCAACGCTTGTTAAAATTGTTTTGACATCATACCAGGCGCCATGAAATACATTTTCACTGCAGTTGAAACCAAACCAGTTGGCACCGGTGAGCCAGACTTCATTTCCGTTCATATCATAAATCTTATCACCTGCGCAGTGCAGCCAATCATCATTATTGCTGCCGGCAGCATACACGCGGCCGGTATTTGTAAAACACAGCGTAATAATAAGTGCAAAGGTACAAAGCAGAGAAATTACTTTTTTCAACTTATTCATAGTTTTAAATCTCCTTTCGTAAAGAAAATTTCATATAAAAACTTCATATCAATTAAAAAGCCGGAGCAGTATTTAAATGTTGGTTTACAAGAAAATAGCTGCTCCGGCCGTCATATTACATCAAAGCTTTCTTTAAAAGTGCAAAGTCAATTGAATCTACAATACCGTCACTGTTCATATCGGCATTTGAGAGATTCATACCGCTGCCGTCCTGTGTGAGCAGGTACTTTTTCAAGCTTGCCAGATCAAGCGCATCAACACTTTTATCATTATTCAGGTCCCCCTTTAATACAGGAGGTACTACTCCGCCGAAAAATCTCAGAGAACCTGCCAATGCTCCAACCAAACCTGCATTATAGTCTATAGCCACTTCTGTATATTGATACTGAGAAGCATCATCCAGGAATCTGTCATTTTGATCGGGACCGCCCACTAAAGCGCCTGTAAGCAGGTATTTTGCAGGTTTAAGGTTGTCACCGTTTGCATATGTGTAGCCGTTTGCAGCCCTGTGATGCGGATGAGTGCACCATTTGTTTCCAAAACCGATAATATAGGACATATTTGCAGGGTTACTGCCCAGTATGTAATCTATCTGGCTTTTAGCCAGATTAAGCAGTGACTGGTCGGGATTCTGCTTGCAGTATACCAGCATTACCATTGATTCGGCAGCTGCATAGCGAAGTACACCCCAGTTGGAAAGATATTTCAAGCCGCCGGGTGTTGTGGTCAGCTGAGTCTTCCAATAGTTGAAATTAAACTGCACTGCATCCTTGTATATCTGCTTGTCTGTTATCTGAGCCAGTCTGAGAGCCGCCGGCAGGTACATGTCATCCCAGCACATGGTCCACTTGTCCTGCAGTTTGTTTTCATTCATGGTGTTGCCTATGAGGATGAACTGCTCGGCGTCGGTTATATAACTGCTGTCATTGGTTGCAGTATAAAGCCATGTAGCTCCCCAGGCCAAATCGTCACCATAGCTGGTGGCTTGATAAAAGGACTGGCCGTTACCTACACCCTTATTGGCCTTTCCCAATGCATACAGTTCCTTTGCCGCAGTCAGACACCTGTTTGCATAGGCAGAGTCAATATTTTTGTAATTCAGGTACATCAGAGCAAGCGCAGCAGTTGTCTCACCCAGAATGTCCGAAGCAGGACTGCCTGCATCCGCTTTGTATAAAGTCTGTCTGTTCCCAGGCTGCTGCTCGGGTGCACCCCAATAGGTATGGTCCTCATTCCCTTCACCTATCTGGTAATAAAAAGTGTTTGCATTGGGATGGGATTTCAGGAAATAGTCTGTAAAATATTTCAGCTGTTCCAGCATTTTTGCGGTATTTCCCGTTGAATCGAATACATCCTTGAATTCATATAATGACCAGCCCAGAACAGCAGCTGCGTATCCCTGAGGAAGGCCAAATTTCACATGATCTCCCGCATCGTGGTAGCCTCCTGATAAATCAAGACCTACATCACTGCCGTCCTGTGTATGACAGGCTCCCCTCCAATCGAAGAAATTGTTTACTCCCGCATCTCTGCCGCATTTATTTGCATCGTAGAAAATTATTGAATCTCTGAAGGCAGTTGAATAGTCCGGGGTTGCTGCTGCAAATACACCGCCTGCCGGAAGCAGTGAAGCTGTCATTAAAGCCCCGCTCAGAATAAATGCGCCCATTTTTGTAAATTTATTTTTCAATATTAACACTTCCTTTTATTGGTATTAAAGTACAATATTACCGTACAACATCCGGATGCTCTCTTCCGAAATCTATGAAGTCATTTCCGATATAAGGTTTGCAGTCATAGGCGCTGTCGTTCCAGGACCACAGCAGGTATCCGGCATAACCGTTTCTATAAATTGCATCCAAAACCTGTTTGTGTGTCATTCCCAGAGATGAACTTTTAGCGTCGGGCATCATTTCACCAATAATAACAGGCTTGTCCAGGTTCAGACTTGATGCCGGAGTTGTGGTTGGGTTAAAGTACGGAGTTGCCCAGTCATACCAGTGGAAATCATAGAAATCAAGACCCAAATCGTCCCACAGATCGTACTGAGCGCCCAGCCATTTCATATTGGCACTTCCGAAACTGACAGGCTGTTTTGCATATTGATGTATATAGGCACATGTAGTCTTAATATAGTTTCTCATTGCCGCAAGAGGAAAACTTTCACCTTTTCCGTTGGGTTCTCCGTTATCGGCCTTGTTAACTATCCATTCAGGTTCATTGATGATATCCCAGCCCATTACACCCTGGTGATCTCCCAATTTCTGAAGGATGGGTTTCATTGCATTATCAAGGAAACTCTGCAGAACTGCCGGATTGTCAATGATGTCATCATGGTCGACGGAATCATCTGCTCTGGCACAATCGAAACTTGTAATTGTCCAGTAAATTTTTACGTTCTTTGACAGGGCATAGTCACAGGTCTCCTTCATATGATCAGCCCATTTGTCGGGAAGGCCGGTGCACAAGCTGCCTTCATTTGCACCGGCCCAAAGCGGCCCATAAGCCAGGTCGGGGAATACCCACCATCTGAGTGCACGGACACCTTTGGCAGACATGGTATCAATATCGCTCTTTATTCTTGCAAAATTTGATGCCCAGTTGTTATCTGAAAACTCATAGGACCAGTTATACCACGCGTAATTAACTCCTACAGGATATAACTTCTTTCCATCCATCCAGGTAATACCGATACCTGTCTGCTGTTCTCCTGAAAACCTTGTAATCTTTCCCAGCAAATATTGTTTTATTTCGGAAAAATCCAAGGCTTCGACTTCTCCGTTTGCATTGACGTCGGCAGCTGTATATGCATTTCCTGTAAGTAAGGCCGTACCTAACAAATGCTGTTTTACAGCTGCCAGATCCAGAGCTGAAATCTGTGTATCATTATCCACATCACCGAGTTTTACAGTAGCTGCTGCCGAGACTGACGACGGAACTGCGGCAAGAAATACAAGTAGTACTGACAGTACCAGACCTATACATTTTTTCATAACTAGACCTCCTTATTAAATAATGTGGCTTATACCACAAATATTTGATAGTACCTGCGTTTGATTAATGACATGCTGACAGGATTACGGAATAACAAGCAAAAGTTTCTTTAATTCGATCAAATCAAGTGAATTTACTTCCGAATCCTTATTCAGATCCCATACATTTAGATCAACTTCCGAAGTAGGATCAAGCAGATATCTCTTTAAAATTGCATAGTCAAGGGCGTCAACATTTCCGTCGTTGTTCAAGTCCCCGGGTTTTATTTCTGTTCCTCCGCCCGAAGGTTCAGTTCCAAACATTTTTATTCCTCCTTTAAAGACTGATATTCTCTCGTTTATAGCATATGTTTTTGTAATATCCTTCCTGCTCCAATCATTGGTTGTATCCCAATGAGTCTTCCAATTTGAGTCCTGGGCTGCAACCAATGCGAATTGCAATTCCCTGTCGCCATAGAAAGCATTTCCGCTCCAGTCAATTTCGACATAAAAATCACCGTTGGCTTCGTTCCATGCGAACGGTCCTTTTATTGCGGCGGCTTTGCCGTCAATAACACCGGCTTCGTCATACATGACCTGAACATCAACATCATTTATAGTTTGACCGGCCTTCTGCATTTCCGAGATATTAAAGAAATATCTGAGCTTTAAGCCATCAACGAATTGAGGAGGTTTGCTGGTTTCATTATGGATATTGACTGTAACTTGTGTTCTCTCGGCATTCTCCTGTTCAAGCTTTGACTCTGCATAGAAATCTATGCTGTCGGGCTCCTTTGGAGGAAAATCAGCCAGGGGTTTCTGACCTTGGCCGTAATACTTGACTAACCCTGCCAATGCACCTACAAAGCCGGCATTGTAGTCAATGGCAACCTCGTTATATACAAAATCCGTAGTCTCGTCAACATGCTTATCAGTGGCATCAGGACCACCTACCAGAGCACCCCATAAAGTATGTCTGTGCTCCTTGGGGTCCAGCATACTGAGTGTTTTTGAACCGTGTGCTGCGCGGTGGTGCGGGTGTTTTGCAGAGATATCCGAATATCCTACTTCATAACTTCTGCCCATGGGGTTATCTCCCAATATATAATCCATTTGGGTCTTGGCCCAATCGGAAACATCCTGTTTTCCGGCATATTTTGTATATACTGCCGCACATAACTGTGCTGCGGCGTTGTACCTTGCAGAGCCCCAGGTATTTATAACCTTAAAGCCTCCTGGTGTGCCGGCCATAAAGGTTCCGTCCGTCGGATCCTCATGCTGTATTCCGGACCAGTACTCAAGGTTCCATCTGAAATAATACCAGTGTTTCTTGTCATTAGTGATGGGAGCCAGTTTTGCAAAAACTCCTCCCCACACGGTATCCCAGGAATGTACCCAAATATTCTGCCAATTGTCGGTAGGTGCATTTATAATTTTTTTCATATACCCCGTATAATGTCCGTCGCTGCTTACAGCTACGATATCATTTATATAGGACTGATCTCCGGTTGCGATATTGAGCCATACGGCCGCCCAGGACATTTCGTCTTCATCAAAGGATGAATTGTAGAACCCGCCGGAGTAACCGCAGCCACGGTATTTAACCGCAAATCTGTACAATGCCTTTGCAGTGTCCAGACACTTTTTAGCGTACTCGGGTTCCGTGTCCTTGAAATTCATATAGTTGATTGCAAGTGCTGCCGCAGCGCCTGAGCACTGGTCACTTGCAGGATTTTCAGAAGTTGCAAAGTATGCGGGCCGCTGAACCTTTTCCTTTTGATTCAGTTCGGGCGGCTGCCACCAGTTGTGGTCTATGTTTCCTTCCCCCACCTGGTAACAGAAGGCCACCACTTCACCATTATTGTCAAGAAAGGTTGAACGGAGCAAATAGTCATTTCCCCATTTGAGGATATCAATCATATGCTTTTCCTCATTTATCTGTTTGAAGGAATCCCTGAACTCATAGAACCCCCAGCCCAGAGTTGAAATTGTATAAGATTGCGGCAGTCCGAATTTGACATGATCCCCTGCATCATGAAAGCCTCCGTGGAGATCCAGGGTTCCATTGCCGTCAGGGTCAAGAACCGCCCTGTTTCTGTCGATAAATGCCTGAGAAAGGTTTGTACCTACCGAATCCTTGTTTTTGGGAATCAGAGGCACCTGAGTATCTTCAACATGGCAGTCGCCCCGCCACTCAAGTCTGCCCCCTGTTATTCCGGGACCGCACTTTTCAGCATCATAAAAATATATTGATTTTTGCAGCGCTTCGGCATAATTGAAAGGAGGAGTCGAAGAAGCAGCATAAACACCTGTGCCTGTGAACAAAGTGGCGATAATAGCCGCTGTTGTGGCAAGAGTTATTGTCTTTTGAAGATATTTTTTTAGTGTCAAAATAATCACTCCTTTTAAATCGATTTATTCAAATGCATTTTTCAAGGAATTTTCCAGAGGGAATGTATACATACAATTACTTCCCAAGTAGCAGCTGTTTGAGCAGTACCATATCGATAGCATCAATGTTGCCGTCGAAGTTCATGTCGGCAGCTGATCTATCAATAGTGATATTGCCCCCAAGCAGGTACATTTTTAGAACTGCCAGATCCAAAGCATTTGTATTTCCGTCACCGTTTACATCCCCGGTTTGAATTTCAGAGCCGGCACCTATATGTGTGCCGGTTTTTCCAAGGTTAATTTTATGATCAAGTCCTATAAAAGTACCATTTGTGTTCTTCCACAATGAACGTTGGACCAGAGCCAGCTTTTCCGTGTCTATTTCATTAAATTCATTTCCGAGGAAAATTCCGCCTGTGTCGGCAGAATTGGAATTCAGGCACCAGAAGGTATGGCTGATTCCGGTTTCTGCAATAAAATCCGTCAATGCAGTCATCCATTTTTCATTAAGCCCGTCGTCCATTCTGCCTCCCCATTCTCCAACCAGCACAGGAGCAATATTCTCCTCGTTGATATAGTACCAATTCGGGCCCCATACATCCCTCAGCAGGGTATCCTTATTGAAATCCCCCTGGAACCAGGACTGCATCCAGACACTTGGCCCGTAATCATGCGGAGAGTAAACCAACTGGCTTTGACGGGAACCCAGATTGACGGGATAATTCCTTGCACCACGGAGATTGCCGCCCCACCAGGTGTAATAGTATTTGTGTTCATCCTTTTCCGCATAGGTATAGCCCTCATATGGATAGGTTTCAACACCTTCGACAACTATAAGCAGATTGGGATTGATATCAAGGATAGCCTTTCCAACCTTTTCAGCTTCGTACTTCCAATTGTTTTTATCTGTTGAGCCATCCCATTTTGCACCTTCGGCAGCAGTCGGTTTTCCATAAGGTTCATTGAATAAATCCATTGCGATAATGGTGTCATCGTTTTTATAGTGCTCCGCCAGCCATTTCCAGCTGGCTTCAAAATCCTCGGCTGTGAACGAATTCCCATACCAGAGACCAGTTTGATATGAATTAGTTGTTCTATGCATGTCCAGCATTACCTTCAGCCCTATTTTTTTGCAGTAGGCAATGGATGCGTCAAGAATTTCCAGAGTATTCAGACCTTCCAGATCAGGATTGTAGAAAATGTTGACAGCCGTTGTTTCGGGATAAATTCCCTTACGCCATTGGTTTACAAGCTGTAGGGATAAGGGGACCCGCAGCAGATTGAACCCGTTATCCGCTGCCGTATCCAGTATAAACTCCATTTTTTGGCTCCAGATTCCGTGGTAGCATTCATTTGGAGTTTCAAAGCCAAACCATGCTATACCGGTTAACCTTACCTGGTTACCATATTTATCAAAGATTTTGTTTCCGCTGACATGCAGATAATCGTCCGAGTTATCAGCCGGATCCTGGGCTGAAACCATTTGAATCTGTAATGTAAAAGTTATTGTAAGGATGAGTGCGAAAATTAAAACGGCTTTTCTCTTTTTTGCAGAGAAAGACATTTATACCACCTGCCTTTAAATATAAAGTGGTTAATCAACTTTTATTACGCCTTCTTTAAACACAGCATTGATTCTATTAAGTGAAATATCTCCGAATGTACCGGAAGCACCGCTTGTTATTTCGGTTACTCCATTTTTGGCATTTTCCTTAATTTTAAAACTTATATTTGTAATCACTCCCGGTTTTGTTATGGAGTCCTTTCCGTCATTACTGCATGTAAAAAGAAAACTGACGGTGCCGGTTTCAGCATTGATCATATAATCAAAATCAGCGCCGCTCACAAGAGCATCTCCCGGTTTTACTTCGGCAACTTCAAGGATACCGGTGTCATATTTTATATTGAAATTAAAGCTTCCGATGCCTTTTTCGGGAACAGTATTCACAGTGACGGGAATAGTTACGGCAGAACCGGCTGTTCCGTCTCCTGAACCGATTGCAATTTCCGATTCTCCGCCTGAAGCTTTGGTGCCGGTTACAGCTGCCGGTTGAGTTACCGTGGAAGCAGGAACACCTGCAGTTTCCGATGCGGACATATAATTAACTCCAAAAATCGTTAATACACTAATACAAATAATTATCAAAATTACTAATAATGTTTTTTTCATATTAACCTCCCAAGCCATGAATGGCTTTGAGCCGCATAGCGGCCACAAAACAGTTATGAAATTTGTCACTACCATTTCCGGCAAAGGGCAAAAAAATTTGCTATTACCATATTAGTCAAAATGTTTTTCAGTAATGAAGGACAAGAACTATAGAAGTCCAAATACACAAGAACTTCTATAGTTCAATATCCTTACCCTAAACTAGCTCTCTGCAGGGAATTTAGTGATCATACCCAGCAGATACTGCTTATATATTGCATAATCAACCGCATCAATGGAATTGTCCGCATTCAGATCGGCCGCTCCAAGGTCAATACCTGTTGAATCCTGAATCAGCAGATACTTCTTTAATGCTGCGAAATCCAAAGCATCCTTTGCCCCATCTTTATTCAAGTCGCCATAGCTTATTGTTGAAGAACCACCTATCTTCGGACCCTGCTCATCAAGGTATGCGCTTATCCATGCGAGAGGAGCATTCCAGTTGATGGTTATTTCATTTGTCGACCATGATTCGATATTATCCATAAAGGATTTTTCAGCCGGTCTTACACCCGGCTTCCAGCCCGAACCCTTAACCCAGGGGTCCTGCAAACCGGAGTTTGGACCACCTGACAGGCATCCTGGAGGTGCCTTCGGGAAAGTGTTGTCGGCCTGGTATGCCCAGAAACGGTGGTGCGGATTTTCCAACGGATTTTCGCCATAGCCTGTTACATAGCTCTGGACATTCGGGTTACGACCCAGGATATAATCCATGGCGGTAACCGCGCCGTTGATATACTTTTTGTTTTGTCTGTTGCTGAATTCATAAGCGTAAGACATTACAATTGCCTCATTGACAATAAATGAATTTGATCCCCATGGGAAGCCGGTAACAGTGGAACCGTCAAAAGGAGAAGAAATTACTTTTTCTTCAATGGGTACACCGTAGCCCTGAGCATTTTCTATAGAAATAAACTTATCTGCCGCAGCCTGTATATTGGCTCTGGCTGTAGCAACATCAGCGGCAGGTAGATTGCTTGGCACAAGAGCAAGTGTTATTGTACCCAAACCTGCCGTATTTCCCCAGTCAAATGCACCTGTAAGCCCATTGGCTTCGCCGCCCACTAATTCAGTAGGCATTTTAAGGTAATGGGGGGAACTCTTGATATAATTCAAATACTTTGCATTACCGGTAGTGGCATATAATTCAGAGGCTGCCCAGTAGAAATCATCCAGAACATAATCATCTCCGTAAGCACCGCCTCCGGGTCCCTGCTCCATGGTTGCATAAATTGCAGGATGTGCTACAGCTGCATCCCATGCGGTTTCGGCAGCTGTAAGACATTTAGTTGCGAAAGCTGCATCATACTGTTTCCAGAGACGTGAACCCTGTGCAGCTATGGCTGCCAGATTTAATGTAGCCGCAGTACTTGGAGGCTGCAGATAACGCTTCATTGTATCCTGGTCGGGACGTACAGCCAGAGCGGTCCAGCGCTCGTCATGCGCTTTGTGGTGTGCCATACCTGCCAGTTCGTTGCCGGCCGGTACCTGCATATTCAACAGGGTTTTTAAATTGTAACGTGTTTCATCAAGTATATCCGGCCAGCCATTTCCGCTTTCAGGTATATTTAAAGTACTGTCTGCGAAAGGAGCAACAGCGGTATTACCATTTAAGAATAATGCACGCTCATATGAATTCATTACTGTCCATGTCGATATACCGCCGTTTACCACATATTTTCCGTGGTCACCTGCATCGTACCAGCCGCCGGTAACATCCAGGGAATAATTTGCCTTGTAATCCTTTGTTGGATCAGGCTGGAGGATGTCACTCGTATGTCCTGCCGGACGAGCCCATTGCGACTGGTCACAGTAGGGCAGCTTTATCTCTATGGCACTTCTGTTATGGTAGAAATACTTCATGGCATCATATTTCATTTTTGTATAGATGTCATTGCCGATATTAAAAGGCAAACTTTCCAGCGGGGTTGCATCAGCAGAAGTAACTTTCACCTTGTAGCCGGTCCCCGGAGTGGTATAGGATGAAAAATCAATGATGTGAACCTTGTCACCCGATGCGTGATCAGCACCCTTGACGGTTGATTGTCCCTGTGCAACAGCAGTACCCTGACTGTTGGCTAGCGTCCAGTTCACAGGAGTTGTTGAACTTGATATTAAAGTTGCAACTTTGGCTGAATTGGGATAAAATCCCTCCTGGTTTAAACGGACAGCATTGGTGGGTTCGGGAATATCATCCGGATACCCTTTGAATTGAGGATCCTTGACATAAATTTCATCAAAAGTAAAAGTAGTTGCCTGGTAATTTTCGGGCGAAACAGTATTTTTTTCCGGAGCAAGGTGGAAAGCAAATTCACAATTGCTCTTTGTGCCCTTGTTCATTGTAAAGGTTTGCGTTACAGTTTTTGGTACATTGGCCTTCAATTCAAGGAAATGCCATTGCTGATCCAGATTCCAATATTCATCATATGGATCTCCCTGATCGCCTATTTTGGGGTAGATTTTGCAGTCCCTGCTGGCAGTGACAGTGAACTGTACGGTGTAAGTATGTCCCTGCTCGATGGTAAGACCTCTGTGACGGAACTGTAAATCCCATCTCTCTCCCGTCCCTAACGGTCCGATTTTTTCGCATTTTATTACATACTTGCCTTGGTCTGTGATTTCAAAACTTGCCTTTGCAGGGTAGGATTCGACCACATGCCACGGAAGGCCTACGTTGTTGTCGAAGGTGTGGTTTCTGATAATATCTCCTGCACCAACCAGTGCGAATGCAGAGGAACTAAAAAAAACAGACAGCAGAAATACCAGTGCGAGAACCATCGCAACTTTGTTGAAAAACCTCATTGTCTTTACCTCCTATTTTTTGTTATTTTTACTGCCCGGCCGGCATATATCATGCCGGCCCGGACTTTAAAACTGTATTACATTTAGCTTGCAAGCAACTTTTGCTTAAGCAGAGCAAAGTCAAGAGCATCTTTGCTTCCGTCGCTGTTTAAATCAAGAACTATATTTGCGTTAGGAATTGAATCCTCCTTTAACGATCCCAGCAAGTACTGTCTGTAAAGTGCAAAGTCAATAGCATCTACATTTTTGTCATTGTTCAAATCACCCGGTATAAAATCTCCGCCACCGCCTTTTGGAGGTTCAGTGCCGAAGATTTTCACACCATTGTCATAAACAGGTATGTTTTGAACGGTATCTACAGTACTTCCGGTTGGTATATCCTTGAATGAAAAGTCATTTTTAGGATCCCAATAGCTTGTCCCCTGCGGTGCTGAAATCCTGAACTGTACTTCTCTTCTGCAGGCGGATTGGCCGCCGGGGTATATGTTTTCACCAGCTAAATCAACATTTACATAATAAATGTTTTTTGAGGTATCCCAGGGCAGGACCTTTGAAACTTTAATGTTACCCTCTGCGTAATTAGAGTTGGTTACAAGACTTAACGGGTCTATATTGGCTGCAACAATTTCAGACAAATCCATAAAATACTTAAATGACAATTTGTCTGTTACCCTTGCAGGCCACCCGGTCTGATTGTATACCAGTGCCTTGATTTCGGTATAATTCTGACCGCTTGAATTTATACCTGCTTTTATGATTACTTCATCATTGGATTTGGCTTCAATAGCCTTAAAGTTTGGAATGGGAGTTCCTCCATACTGGTCATAGAGTTTTGCCAAAGCACCTGTAAATCCGGCATTATAGTCACAGGCCACCTCATTATTTACATAATTGCTGATTTCATCGGTATAACCGTCACTGCTGTCAGGTCCTCCGGCAAGCGCTCCATAAAGCGTATGCCTGTGATTGGCAGGAGAATTCATCTGATCGGTCCAGGAACTGTGAGCGGTTCTATGATGAGGATGCTGCGGCGGATTCTGTCCAAAGCCAACAACATAGCTTCTTCCGGTACTGCCAAGGGCATAATCCACCTGTTTTTTCAAAAAGTCTTTGTATACAGATGCTTTTGAAGGCGTACAACCTTCCCACTCGGCATAGACACCGGCTAAAAAGGCCTGGGTGGTTGAGTGCCTCAAGGAACCCCATTGTGTCAGCCATGCAAGACCTTTAGGTGAATAAGTGATCTTTTGGCCGTTTACTCCGGTTGTCCAATAATCCAGATTCATTTCGATGCTATCCTTGTAAATCTGCTTGTTTGTTATCCTTGCAAGCAGAAGTTCCGCACCGTAGTGAACATCGTCCCAGCACTGTCCCCATTTGTATGAGATGGTATCTGTCTGAGGTTCCTTTCCCCAGCTTGGAACATATGATTCGGCCTTGTCCAGATATGAACTGTCATTTGTAGCAAGATATATCCAGACAGCCGCCCAGGAAAGATCGTCATAAAAGCTTCCTGAGGTATAGAAACCGGATGCGGCTGTATAACCTGCATCACTCTTTGTTCTGTCGGCCAGCGCAAATAACTCTTTTGCATGCTTCAGGCACTTTTCGGCATAGGCAGGATCGCTATCCTTAAATACGGCCGCTGCTGCTGCCAGCGAGGCTGCTGTTTCGGCACATACTGCCGATCCGGGTTTTGAAGCATCTACTCGGTAAGAAGGCCTGGCCATCTGCATTACTTCTGCCGGACCCCACCAGGAGTGATCCTTTCCGCCATCGCCGACCTGATAGTAATACACATCTGCCGAGGGATGACATTTAATAAAGTAGTCATTTGCCCATCTTATGGCATCTATAATATATTTTGTCTGACCGCTCCTGTCATAGGCATCCTTATCCTCATATACCGACCAGGCAAGCATTGAAGCCGTGTACGACATTGGCAGATTGAATTTAACATGATCACCTGCGTCATACCAGCCTCCTGTAAGGTCCAGCCCTACATCAGAGCCATCCTTCAGTCCGGAATCACCTCTCCAGTTATCTCTCTTGTCGGCCGGAAGTACTCCGGAACGCTGAAACTCGTAAAACATAATTGATTTCTGCAAAGCTTCCCCATAGTTATAGGTTGGGGCTGCGAAGGCAACGCTTTGCGGTATTACCGAAGCCATGACGGAAAATGTCAGGGCAAATCCTGCCAATTTCCTTAGTTTGCTTTTAATATTGATCATATATATCACTCCTAGAAAAGTTTAACATCCATTAATTAAGAAGCTTTACTTTCAGCAGTGCAATATCAATTGCATCTATGCTGCCGTCATTGTTCATATCAGCATTTGATACATTTATATTGCTGAATGTCTGAGTAAGAACTGCCTTCTTTAATTCGGCAAAATCCAATGCGTCAACGGAATTATCATTGTTGACATCACCTTTTAATGCTGTTTGTGGGCTGTATTTGTACAGATTTGGGAAGTTGCCGGTAGTATACAGAAGCACCATCAATCTCAATGAATTACCATAATAAGTGTAGTTTCCTGTGTCTTCAACTCTTATACACTCATTATAAATGCTCCTGGCATACGCAGCGTCCTCACCTGTCAGTGCGGATGCCGCACAACAGCTCACAAAGGTTGCTGAGTGGTTGGAACTTATCTGACTTCCTGAGATTGTGTATCCGTCCTTTATATTTGAAACACCTATGTTCTTAAAAAAGTTGGATATCTGATCACAATTTGTCTTAGCTTTCGGAGTTCCATACCAGCTGTAATCAATAGCAGTTCTCCACTGATAACGGATGGCGTCATATTTAAAATCATAACCCCGTCCGCTTGCCTGTGAACCGGTTGCAGTGCACCAGTCGGGAACGAGCCCTGTATTGCTGTTTTTAGCCCTGTCAACAATCTCATAACACTTGTCGGCTACGTTGTTCCACGCAGAGTTGCCTGTAAAATCGGCAAAAATTCTATACCACGCCGGAGCAAAATAGGAAGGGTTGGTGCAGTTTGAACCGCCGAAAGTGTCCCCGGGTTTCAACACGTAGGTGCCTTGTTCAACCATTTTGGAAAAAATCCTGCCTATGTAGTCTTTTGCTTCGGATTCATATGGAATTGACCCGCTTGAGCCCCATTTTTTATGTGCAAATACGAGGGCTACGGCAATATCCTCATCTGCGTCGGTTGCAGCTCCGACACCGTCTGTACCCGCAATATTTCCGTTGGAGTCAATGTGCCAGGACATTAAGCCGTTTGAGTTTAAAAAAACTTTTACATATCTGTATAGATCATCAAACAGCTGTTGTTCTCCGAAATAAACCGCAAGAATCATGCCATATCCAAGGCCTTCCGAAACTGTATCGAAGTTTGTAGAGGCATCTCTTTGAACCCTTTTATAGCCCCTTGCTCCGCTTGTTGTTATCCGCTCATTCTTCCACTGTTCCCATTCGGCCAGCAGCAGCTGATCGGCAGTTGTCTGGTTGTCTGCCAAAGAGCTGAAAGTACCGAAAGGATATTTGGAATCATACGGAAAAGGCATATTATCAGTCGCTGCACTTGCTGTCATGGATGCCGAAACTACATTAAGTGAAAGCAGTGAAGCAATAAAAAGAGCCTTAATTCTTTTATACTTAAATTTTTTGATCATGCTTTTATACCTTAAACCTTTATTTATTCGTTTTATCTTTGTAGCCCATAAGTCCGGATAGTATAAGAGATCATTTTCACATACATGTCCGGACTTTAATGGGCACAATTTAGCTGTTTATGGGTAATAAATTTAATTAACCGCGTTTAACAGCTTTATCTTTAATTGTGCATAATCGATGGCATCAACAACACCATCCTCATTCATGTCGGAATTCTGCACATTAATTGTCGCTGATCCATCCAGAAGGTATTTCTTCAGCACTGCCAGATCAAGGGCGTCAACAGATTTATCATCGTTAACATCACCTTTTAATGCGCTGGCTGCAGGGAATAAAACCGCATAAACACCATTTGCTATTGCAAATTCACTCTGAGCCCAGAAACGGTGGTAAACCATTGTAGGATTTACTCCGGCTTTCAAATCTGCTTCAACTCTCTGCCAGTCAGGATCCTGTCTATACTTGGAACGTATATCTATAAACTTGATACCGGGCTGGATCTTATCACCATTTGCCATAGTTCCCGACCATCCCTGTGGAACATAAACTTCCTGATCGAGTAAACGGTGGTAATCGGAACGGCTTTCAGGAACCGAAATACCCTTGCTGTCCTGATAGTTGTTCCACATGCCGTCCAAAAGCTTCTTGGCATTGGTCTGTGAAGTTGTATCTCCGGTTGCGGCTGCATAATATGCAAGAGTATTTGCCAGAGAGGATGCACATCCAAGGTCAGTACCATAGCTTACTACTGATACATGAAGATTTGGGTTTCCTGTGTATGTACCGTTCCAGGTATCAGGCTGACCCTGCCAGCTAATCTCGTTAGGAATCTGGAATGTGCCGTCGGCGTTGAATCTGATAACTGAATTAGCCCATTTGGCCCACTTGTCCAATAAACTCTTGACCTTTGCATCTTTTGTCTTATAATAGTATTCAGCCATACGCTGCATTGACCAAACCTGCATTCCGAACCAGGTGTTGCTTCCGGGATCTGCATATACAGGATTTGCTTCATAGCCCATGCCATAGAAGGTTGAAGTACCGGAAGGCCATGTCTCATAGCGTCCATTGTATGAATTGCTGGCACCGCCGGCTATTGCACCTTCAGCTGACTGCAGCCACTGGTAGAACTCAATTTGTCTGGCCAAACTCTTTGACCAGTCACTTGCACCGTTGGTTGATTTGGGTTTGAATGCTGTATCATTCGAAAGCACCCAGGCAGTAAAAGGATTCTGATAGCCGAAATGATTGTGGCTGCAGCCTATTATCCATGCCCAGTCGGAGCCTACTCCTCCGCCCCATGCATAGTACCAGGAAAGTAGATAATGTGCGGCATCATAACCTGTGCCGGCAGTTTGTGGAGAACCTATCTTCCTGAAGTACTTGTCAAACATTGCATATCTGAGGTAGTCACCCATTTTTGATGCCTTGCCTACATACTGGCTGACATCCTTCCCCTGTTCCTTTGCCCACTGGTTAGCCCAGTAGGTTGCCTGTACTGCACGGGCATCTGCATCAGGAGCATTGGTGTATTTAAATTGTTTTGAATAGGAATTATCACCTGTAAAGAGGTCAAGGAATCCGTTTTTACCTCCGAAATTCATAGCGTCCCAACAGGGCTGAGGTATGGTTTCCCAGGTCGACTCCTGTTCACCTCTTTGGAATGTATTAATATATGCAGGTTTGCCTGTTCCGTCGCCTCTCTGACCGTATCCGTACCAGTTATCGGCATCCAGAAGCCAGTGCATTCCATATAACATATTGTTGCCATATGCTGAAACCAGTTCTCTGTTTATGGGGTCTTTACCCACCGCTGCACCTGTATCCAGTCTTGCAGGATATTGACTTGGCAATTCCCATTCCGGGGCATATGTAGCGGGTTTATTCGCATCGTATTTGCTCATGCTGGTATTGGGCTGATCCTGTGACGATGGAATTATGTATTTTTCAGCTATGTCCCAGGATTTGCCGAAGCCTGAAAAATCACCTGTAAATCTCCCGTTCATAGCTTCCAGCCACATGTAATAGCTAAAGGCTTCACTTGTGGTGACATGTCCGTAATCGGGTGCCTCAACCAGCAATGTTTCAATGGAATGGTATGGAACACCTTCTGGACTGAAATACTTATTTGCAGGATCCTTGATTTTTTTATACATGGTTTCGAACCGTTTTTGATATTCGGTATTAACGGGACCGGCAGCTGCATACATGCTTGTAGTCGTCATTAACGACAGGGTCATGACTGCTGCAATTGCCACAGAGCCGAATTTTTTTATTCTTTTTTTCATTTTTATTTCACCTTCCTTGATAATTTGTTTGATTACAGGCCGATCAGTGCCGCCTGAATCAGCTTGTATTTTCCCCTGCCATATGACAGTTGCTTGTCACATAGCAGGGTTATTTGTGTTTAAAAAATCGGGTTAAAATTTAACACTTCCGTTAACATATGTAACGTCGGTGATCTTTGACATGCTGCCGTTGCCAAAAGCTCCGCCTGTCTTGAAGTTTACAGATGCGGTCTGGCTTGTAGTTCCTTTAATTTTAAATGTGATTAATACTATATTGCCGTCACTTGTTATCAGTTCGTTTCCGATTGTGTTGTCCAGGAATACTACACTGATAGTACCGGTACTGCTGTTAATAGCACTTGACAGGTTAACACCAGGATTTTTTACAATAGTTCCGGCCGAAACTGCTGTTGCTTCAAGCAGATTTGGATCGTAGGTTATATAGAAATTACATGTTCCCACATTCCCCACCTTTGATACATTTGCCAGTGTAACAGGTACTGTTACCGTATCTCCGGTTCTGCCCGAAGCCGTGCCTATGGTTACACCAAGACCGGTAAACTGTGGTTTGGAATCCGTAATTGTCAATGTCAATACAGGATTACCAGTTACGCCGAAATCAAAGGTAAGTGTTTTTGTGCCTATTGCAAGAGTATTAAGGTAGCTCTTTGAAATCACTACCGTATTACCCGATACAGTATAATCAGTACCCTGTACCAAGCCGGTTATTCCCTTAAAGGTATTTCCGTTAGGTGTGAGGGCTACGGTTACATCAGCAGGTACATACTTGTCAAAAGCAGCAGTTGAAGGAGTTATTGCAGGTGTGCCTATTGACGGAGTTACAGTAATAGTTAAGGTCGGTTTGGTTGTTACGCCAAAATCAAAAGCAAGGGCTTTTGTGCCAACTGCAAGTTTATTCAGATAGCTGCTCAAAATTACTACAGTATTACCTGAAAGGGTGTAGTCGGTGCCCTGTACCAATCCGTCAATACCTTTAAAGGTATTTCCGTTGGGAGTGAGGGTTACGGTTAAATTTGCTGCTGCTCCCTGAACCAAGGATGCAGTTACAGGAGAAATTTGGGGATTTACGGTACCGGAAACCGTAATGGTAACACTGCCGTCTGTTTTAACGACATTTGCTATCTTAGCCATTGCACCGTCACCAAAAGCTCCGCCTGTCTTATGGGTTACTGGTGTGGTGACCTGTGTTGATGTGCTCTTTAAAGTAAATTTAATATTTGCGAACACACCGTCAGTCTT